>CAMUZC010000132.1 GCA_947165105.1 uncultured Lachnospiraceae bacterium
ATATATTTTTGATTAATATTAATATAACATATAAAATTTAAATGGGAGCTGCAAATTGTTGTAAAAAACCAGATGAAATCGTTATAGAAGAAGTAAAATATTCTCCAACTGATAATAATAAATTTACCGCTATTGATCAAGATAGTTATCCCAAAGATACAGAACAAGTTTATAAATCAAATGTAAAATCAGAAGAAGAAGGTGCTCAAAATCAAGTAGTTTCAAACCAAAATTTATATGAGCAAGATGGGGGTTCTCCAAAAATTGGAGGAGCCTATGAAGTCGCCATAAATGATTCAAATCCACAACAAATGTATGAAGAAGGATATAAATCAAATCAAATGGGTCAAGCTCAACTATATGAAAATACACAGTTTCAAAATGCTCAAGAGGTGAATATAAATCAATATGAACAAGATGATCAAGCTGCATATCAATATGTAGAAAATCAAAAATTGAATGAAAATAATAATCAACAAATGACTGGAAATGCTTATGGTGGAATTCAAGAAGAAGAAGGCATTGATTATAATGATTTAGTTAATCAAGTTGGAAATGAAGCAAATTTAAAAGCTTTAAGATTAGCCAATGCAGGATTAAATACTGCTTCAGCATCAGCAGCTTATGCTATTCAACAGTCTCAACAAGCTGCTTTAAATAATTATAATATACAAAAAAATAATAATTTAAATACTTTATCATCAGCCCAACAACAAGGTGGGCTTGATTTAAAAGCTTTATCTCAACAAGGAGGAAATAATGGAGCTCAAATTACAACGACTAAAAAAGTAGAATATAGTAATATGGGACCAACAGGACAACAGACTACAACTACAACAACAACTACAATAAATAAACAAATTGGTGGTTCACAAAGAAATGAAAGTGAAGATTTAAGTCAATATTTCCAACAAGCAACATCCAAATTTGGTTCAGTTAATGTAGAAGTAAATCAAGACAATGAAAAATATTATTCAAAATCCAAAACAACAGCTCCAGGAGTAGATTTAAAACAATTATCTTATAGTACAAATGTTCAAGTCCCTGGTGGATTAGATTTAGAGAAATTATTACAAAAAGATAATGTACCTACTCAAACAAAAGTAACAAAAGTTACATCAGTAAAACAAATTTCACCAAATGAAGATATAAGTAAATATTTCAAACAAACAAATTCATCAACTGTTAATCAATCAAATCTCCCTGCTAAAATAAAACCATCATCAAATATGCAAATTTCAGTACAAGAAGGTCCTGCTGATATAAAAAAAGAACAAAAAATTTCTAAAGCTGAAATAAAAACTTCAGAAGAGCCTATTACTGACGATTTAAATCAAATAAAAATTACAAAAATAGAATTAGATATGGATGATTTACCTGAAACTTTTGGCTCTTCTAATATTGCCAATTTCAAACAAACGACTACTACCACAACTACAAAAACTACTGGAAATGATGATCAACCAGGACAAACCACAACTACTACAACAACAAAAACTGTAGAAAATATTGATATGAAAGACTTACCTGAAGTTTTCGGGTCATTTGATATTAATAAATATAAAAAACCAGAAACTGAGGTAAAAAAAGATGAAATAAATATTGAAAAAAATGATAATAATAACTTTAAACAAACAACAATCACAACAACTATTGGCAATCTTGATATGAATGATTTACCTGAAGTTTTTGGTTCTTCTGATATTAATAATTTTAAGCAAACAACTACTACTACAACAACAAAAACTACCGGAAATGATGATTTAAAAGATTTTAACATAGATTTGAAAAATTATAAACTAGAAATGAATGATTTACCCGAAGTATTCGGTTCATCAGACATAAGTCATTTTAAACAAACCACAACCACCACAACTACAACAAAAAAAGAAGGTGGAGATGCCGACAAAAAAGTTGATAATAATGATTTCAAACAAATTACAACAACAACTACAACTGAGGGAATAATAGATATGAAAGATTTACCAGAAGTATTCGGTTCATCAGATATAAATAACTTCAAACAAATCACAACCACTACAACTACTACAAAAAATGAAGGTGGAGATTTACAAAAAAAACCCTCAAATCAACTAGATGATTTCAAACAAATAACAACTACTACTAAAGAAATAATTGATATGAAAGATTTACCCGAAGTATTTGGCTCTTCAGATATAAATAATTTTAAACAAACTAAAGTTACCACAACTACAACAACAACAAAAAAAGAAGGGGAAGATTTGGAAAAAAAAGAATCAAATCAACCAGATAAGAATGATTTCAAGCAAATTACTACTACCACTACTACTGAGGGAATAATTAATATGAAAGATTTACCTGAAGTATTTGGATCTTTTAATATAGCTAATTTCAAGCCTATTACAACAACTGAAGGAAAAGTTGATATTAAAGAAATGGCAAATGGCCCTGAAACTGCTAATCTTAAAAATGTTAAGCAAACAACAGTTACAACAACTAAAGAAGGAAATATTGATTTGAAAAATTTACCAGAAGGTTTTGATTTTTCTAATATTGATAAAGCCGGTATTATTGAGATGAAAGATTTACCTGAAGTTTTTGGTTCATCAAATATTAATAATTTTAAACAAACTACAACTACTAAGACAACAACTGGAGCTTTAGATATAAAAGATTTACCTGAAACTTTTGGTTCTTCAGATATTAATAATTTCAAACAAACAACAACTATAACCACAACAACTGGAGTTTTAGATATGAAAGATTTACCTGAAACTTTTGGCTCATCTAATATAGCTAATTATAAACAAACCCAAACAAAAACTACCACAACAAAAACAACAACTGGAAATGCACCAATTGATTTAAATAAATTCAGTCTTGAAAAAAATGCCTCAGCAATTTCTCCAGATGGAAAAACAGTATCAAAAACCACTGTAACAAAAACAACTGTAGCAAATGCTCCGATAGACCTAAAACAATTCGGAATAGAACAAAATCCTTCAGCTAGTCCCATTACAGGAGCTGAAGATTATAGTAAATATTTCCAAGAAACTACTCAAACAACATCAGAGCCAATAGATTTAAAACAATTTGGAATAGAACAAAATCCCTCAGCATTATCTAATTTAAAACAAGTAACTAAAACAACCAAAACTACAAAAACTGAAACAAGTAATGCTGGTAATATAGATTTAAAACAATTCGGAATTGAACAAAATCCTTCAGCAAGTCCAATAACAGGAAAAGAAGATTATAGCAAATATTTTCAAACATCGAAAACAACTACTACTTCAGGGCCTATTGATTTAAAACAATTTGGAATTGAGCAAAATCCTTCAGCAAGTCCTATAACAGGAAATGAAGATTATAGTAAATATTTCCAAACTACAAAAACAACAACTACAAAAACAAATGGACCTGTGGATTTAAAACAATTTGGAATTGATATGAATTCAGTATCAGGTACTGGAGGATTAGATTTAAAATCACTAGGACTTGAAGGGGGTAAAACTACAACAACTACAACGATCACAAAAACTGAAAATGTAGGGGGAGATCCAGCATTAGGTGGTATTGATTTAAAAAGTTTTGGACTTGATAATAATACACAACAAAAAACTACAACTACAACGACAAAAATAACAACAACAGGTAATGCAAGTAATTTACCAACATCTTCAGAACAAGCATTTACTACTAATTATACAATTCCAAATGCTTCTACAAATAATGAAATTTCATTTGGTAAAACTCAAAATGCTGCTAGTAGTTCTAATTCATATGGGACACAAAAAGTAACCACTACTAAAGTGACTAAATCTTACGTTGGTCCTACACAATCATATAGCTATAATTATAGTTATAATATGCCTGCAACTGGATCAACAACTGTAACTAAAACTACATATTCAGGAGCTTTACCTGGTAAAAATGTATAAGATAATAAATTCTATTATTTTTTATCTTTTATTTGATTGAAGTATTATTCCTTCTTTATTTAATTATTAAACTTAGAATAAATAATTAAATTAATTTTAACTTTTTTGAAAACCTTATCATAATAATAATTTAATTTTTTTCATTTGATATCAAATTTAATATTGAATGTGTTATTAATTAAAATATAAATGTAGTTAATATACATCATATTATTAAAACATTGAAAAAAATATAAATCTATATA
>CAMUZC010000133.1 GCA_947165105.1 uncultured Lachnospiraceae bacterium
TATCTATAAAAGCATCACTATATTACCAAAAAATTATCTGAAATGAATTCAACTTAAATTATAAGAACATTAAAATAAATATTTATTCATATATTTAAAATTCTTCTTTTTCTTTTGATATTTCGACAGAACTGTTTTCACTTATTTTTAAAATATCTTTATCTTCTTTAAATCTTTTGACATCAATAGGTATTGCTTGATCATATAATTTTCTATGATATTTATTTGAACTTGGATTTGTCGAACTTTCTAAATCATCTGTAATTTTAATTAAATCTATTTTATTTGGTTCATCTTCATCTTTTTGTTTTAAACATTCATCAATAAAAACGTCAATAGGCAATAATTTAATAAGTATAGAAGCAACAAAAGTAATAGCACTAAATCCAAAACAAATTCCCCATTGTTCACCTGTTAATCCATTATTAGCTACATGGAAAATTGATTTACCAAAACAAACAATAAGAACTTGAAGAGCCAATTCTATAAGAGCAATCAATGGGAATAAAAGACTTCTATGAATTCTTTTAAATATATTAAAAGAATCATCTATCACTCTGCAATTAATCTGATTAAATAAAGTATATATTACAAAAACATTAAATATAATAGACATATGAACTGTTCCTCCATTAGAATTTGAATATTCTTTAAAGGCAACACTTAATGATTGCCTTGAAGCATAATTACCACAATATTCTTTTTGTATACTAGTTTCTAATTTAGTATCATCCCAACTAGAGGCAGTTCCGAAAATTATATTCTTTTCACTAGAATCTCCAGGCATTTTTCCATAACAATATTTAATTATAGTATTTTCAGCCAGTCTTTCTAAATCTTTTTCCTTTATGAAATTAGGTGCTATTAAATATAAAATTAATAATATTACGATTTGTACCAAACTTTGTAAGCATATATGTTTCCACATTTTACCATTAATAATAGATTCTTTTCTTTTTGTCGGCTCTCTTTGTAATAATTCTTCATAAGGTGGTTCTGTTGCTAAAGCTAAAGATCCTAGGGAATCCATAATTAAATTAACCCAAAGCATTTGAATAGGGGTTAAAGGTGTTTCATTACCTATACAAGCGCAAATAAAAACAATTATACAAGCGCAGAAATTAACCGATAATTGAAATTGTAAGAATTTTCTAATATTATCATAAATATTTCTTCCATAAATGATAGCAGTTACAATAGAACTAAAATTATTATCTATAATAACAATATCAGAAGCTTCTTTGGCAATATCCGTTCCAGCAAACATTGCAAATCCCACATCAGATTTTGATAAAGCAGGGGCATCATTTGTCCCGTCTCCTGTAACTGCAACTACATTTTTTAATTCTCTTAATCCTAAAACTAAAGCATATTTATGTAAGGGTTGAGATCTAGCCATAACATTTAATCTTTCAGTGATAATTTTGAAATTTTTCATATTTTTAATAACATCTTTTTTAATTGGTCTAAGTTTTTCTTCTCTTAATTTTTTTTGAATTTCCTTTGCTTCAGCCTCTGTTTTAGGGCATTTGCATAAATTTGTATCTTTTTTACAAATTTCACAAATTAATCCTTCTACACAATTATAAAAACTATTTCCTGTTAAGGCACGTGGTTTATTTTTTAATAATTGATTAAGGTATTCTCTTTTTCTTGAATTATCATTAATAGCTTCAGGATCTTGTTCAATAACATCAGGAGATAAATTAGATAAATTGACATCATTTCCAAGTATATTGCACTCTTTTGCAATAGCTGTTGCAGTAACTATATTATCTCCTGTAACCATTATAACATTTACTTGAGCTTCATGGCATTTTCTAACAGCTTCTTTTACTCCATCTCTCAATGAATCTCTTATACCAAAAACACCAAGGAAAACCATACCATATTGATCTATTAATTTTCCTTCATCATTAATTTTTTCACAATTTTGATATTCTTCTTTTGTAATATCTTTATATGCTATGTAAAGTGATCTTAATCTATCTTTATTAAATATTTCAATTGATTGTTTTAATCTTTGAATAGCTTTATCATCCATAGGTTTTATTGTTCCATTTTCAGGATCTAAATAAGATTTACAGAATAAAGCTGCATTTTCCCCTCCACCTTTTGAAAAAAGTCTATATTTTGAAGGGAATTCATCATTATTAACAAAAGTGGTCATTCTTTTTCGTTTTGAATCAAATGGGAATTGTTTATATAATAATTGATTTTTTAAATATTTTTCTTTTTCTACACTTATTGGAGATTTAAAACGATATAAAAAATCAATAAAGGCTTTATCTGTTTTATTTTTTGTTTCACATTTTTCTCTATCACCATTTATATCTTCGAAATTTAATTTAGTTATTGTGCATTCTACGTTTAATGCTATTGCAACTTTTAAAATTTGCCAATATTGTTCATTTTTGAAAATTTTTTCATGATCTTCTCTAATTTGTTTAATTTCAGTATTTTTTTTTTCAGTTCCTAATTTACCAACTTCTTCTACTTCTAAATTTTGTTGAAGAGTAAATTCATCATTACCTGTTAATACTTTATAAACACTCATTTCATTTTTTGTTAAAGTTCCAGTTTTATCAGTACAAATATAATTAGCTCCTCCCATAGTTTCACAAGCATGCATTTTTCTTACTAAATTATTATAATCCATTAATTTTTTTATAGAAAAAGCTAAAGATAAAGTGACAGCCAAAGGTAAACCTTCAGGAATAGCAACAACAATAATTGAAATACATAAAATAATAATATCTAAAATATTTTTAGCTACTAAAGTTTTAGGGTCTGTTAAATTATTGTTTGTATTTCCTTTAACATTACTATCATTTATTTTATAAGGAAAATTAAATAAGAATGAAGTCATTACTGATTCGACTTTTGAATCTGTTTTATAATCTTTCATTTGTTTCGGGAAACTAATTCCAAATCTAATGAATAATGCTACTAATGTTACAACTCCAGCACCTAATCCAAAATATCCAATCATACCGGCTATAACATCTAATTTTTCCTCTAATGGTGTTCTACTGTTTTCTTGAGCATTATCAACAGTACGTCTAATAATACCTTTTTGAGAATGATCTCCTACGGCTAATACAATTGCCTTACCACTTCCTTCAATACAATTTGTACCTGATAATATTAATGGTGAAGGTAATTTTGTAATTCCTTTATCTTGCATTTCAATACATTTATGATAAGGTTCTTTTTTCATTGGATCTGATTCTCCAGTTAGAGCACTTTCATCCATTTTTACACCATTTCCTTCAATAAGGAGTAAATCAGCAGCCATTATATCTCCATAATTTACCATTATTAAATCGCCGACTAAAAGATCATCACTTATATATTCTTTTGGTATACCATTTCTAATTATATTATATTTAGTTCCTTCATTTTGAACCTCATTTAATTCATGGAATTTAGTTTCTTTTTGATAATTAGTTATTGAACCAACAAGAACAACAACTAAAATTGCTACAATAATACTAACCCCATCTATCCAATCTTTTGAAGGATCATCAGATAACGTACATCCTAAAACTATTTGAACTATCGCACATATTATTAAAATTCTGACCATCATATCCTCTAAAGCTTCCCATACATATGCACAAAAAGGCGGTACTGGTTCTACGAAAACTTTGTTAGAACCATATACTTCTTCTCTTCCATTTATATCTGATATTCCTTTTGTTTGATTTGTTAGAAGAGAGTTAAGTAAATTAGCTATACCACCTTGATCTCTAAAGTATTTTAAATCTTGAAAATCATTTCCACGTTCTTTATATTTACCCATAATTTTTTCAAGAGCATTTGCTGATATTCCAAAACCATATTTGTTTTCCATACCATCATCTTCTCTTATATTTGAAATATGAGAACCGGAATCATTATGTTTTTGTAGTTTTGTATTAATTTCTCCTAAATTTTGCCTTTCTGACATTAAATTAATTTAATATAAAAGTTATATTAATATAATTAGATCTGAATTATTTATTATTTTCAACATAATTTAAATAATTAATTATTTAAATAATATACAATTAAATATTAAAATTAATTTATTTTTATTA
>CAMUZC010000134.1 GCA_947165105.1 uncultured Lachnospiraceae bacterium
ACTATAAATCAAAAAATATAAAAGAAAATATCAAAGATAGTTTAAATAATTCAAATAATCAAATAAAATTATATAGTAATAATAATGTAAATAAAAAAGAAGAACATACAAAAGTAGATCTAAATACTTTTGAAATTACAGCAATAGATTTAGAAAATTTAATGGGTAAATATAAAGAAAGAGGAACTGATTTTAAAGATTTAAAATATTTTGAAGAAGAAAAGAGTGTTTCACAATTAATAGAAGAGCTGAAAACAAATATAGAAGCAGGTTTAGATAATTTTGATGGAAGAGAAGAAGCCTTCGGTAGTAATAAAGTTTTTGTAGAACCAGTACCACCTTTTTGTTCTTATGTCTGGGGAGCATTAAAAGATTTAATGGTAAGAATATTAATAATTGCCGCCATTGTATCTATAGTACTTGGATGTACTTTTTCAGATGACCCTTCTAAGGATTGGATTGACGGGGTAAGTATAGTAGTTGCAGTTTTAGTCGTTGTTTTAGTTGGTTCTATAACCGATTACCAAAAAGAGCAAAAATTTCATGAATTAAATGAAGTACAGGCAGAGGGGACTAAGTATAAATTAATTAGAAAGGGTCAACCAGAAGATCATATAAGTGATGATTTATTAGTAGGGGATTTAATTATGATAAATTATGGAGATATTATGCCTGCTGATGTGTTATTAATAGAGGGGAATGGGATAAAAATGGATGAAAGTGCCCTCACCGGGGAGTCTGACGCTATGAAAAAAGAAAAATATGAAAAATGTAAAGAATTACTAGATAAAGGTGAAACTAAATTACCCTCACCATTAATTTTATCTGGGACGAATTGCATTGAGGGTAGTGGAAAAGGTATAGTTATAGCTGTAGGAGACCATTCACAAAAAGGTTTAATTAGGCGTACTGTTGATAATGCTCAAGAAAATAGTCAAACACCATTAGAAGCAAAATTGGAAACTATAGCTCAATTAATTGGATATTTTGGTATTGGAGCAGGAATTGTTACACTTATTGCTTTAATGATCAGATTTGGAATTAGTTTTTCCAAAGAAACTAAAGAATATCAAAAAACTTCAAAAGTTGAATCTGTAATGACTGGGATTATATTTAATTTACCATATAAAGCCGATGATGAGGGTGTTGTTAATAATATTGATAATGAGTTGGTTGATCCTAGATTAAATGTTGCGAAAAAAATTTTAGATATTATAATATTATGTATATCTATTGTTGTTGTTGCTATCCCAGAGGGGTTGCCTTTGGCTGTTACTTTATCTTTGGCATTTTCTATTAAAAAAATGATGGACTATAATAATTTAGTAAGGAAAATGCATGCTTGTGAAACTATGGGAGGAGCGAATTATATTTGCACAGATAAAACTGGTACTTTGACCAAAAATGAAATGAGTGTTTTCCAAATATTAACTGGAACTTGGAAAAAAGAATTAGTTCAAAATTTAGAAATAGAAGATGTTGGAAAATTAGATAAAAAAGATAATAATAATGAAGTTAAACAAATAAGAGAAGATTACAAAACATTGTTTAAAAACGACAAATATTGGGAAACATTAAAAGTTGCAGTAGCTTTAAACGTAGATGCATCAATAAAAAAATTAGGAAGAGAAAACATTAATGGAGATTTAGAAATATGTGAAACAAAAAACAAAACAGACAAAGCCTTTATAGACTTTTTATATAGATTCCGAGCACCAATAAGTGTCGAAAAAGAGAAATATTTAAAAGATGAATCTTCATATAAACAATTTCCTTTTGATTCAAAAAAGAAAAGAATGACAACTTTTGTAAAAAATAGTTCATTCCCGACTGGGTATAGACTTCTTACAAAAGGAGGAGGAGAAAATGCAAGATTATTTTGCAAATATTATTTAGATCCAGATTCTGGTGAAAAAAAACCTTTAGATGATAGTATATCAATGCAAATAAAACAATCAATAGAAGAATTTAATAAAGATAAATTGAGAAGTTTATATATAGCATATAAAGATATAAATGAAAACCAATACAAAAATTGTGAACAAGTTGATAAAGATAATAAATTAATTGATCAAGATGATTTAGTATTTTTGGCCGTTTTTGGAATTAAAGATTCCTTAAGAGACGGAGTTAAAGAAGCCGTAAGAAAATGTCATGAAGCCTCAGTAAATGTAATCATGGTTACAGGTGATAATATTGTTACTGCTACAGCCATAGCAAAAGATTGTGGAATACTCGGAGAAGAAGTAGATTTAAAAAATTTAGGGCCTCAAGATATCGAAAATGACCCTGAATTAATTAATAATCCTTCAAAAAAAGAAGAATATATTCAAAGCTTAGTAGAAAATAAACCAAGAGCTCTAACAGGAAATAGTTTTTATAATTCAGTAGGAGGATTGATATGTGATGTATGCAAAGAAGAAACAAATTTATGCAAATGCCCCAAAACTGAATCTGAAGCTATACAAATTGCTGAAAAAACTGGAACAGAACCAAAACCAGTAAAAAAAGATGTAATTAAAAATATGGATAATTTTAAAAGTATTACTGAAAGATTAAAAGTCATGGCAAGATCACAACCTATGCATAAATACGCTTTAGTTTTAGGACTTAAAGCTCTAAAAAATGTAGTTGCTGTAACTGGGGATGGGACTAACGATGCCCCTGCTTTATCTAAATCAGATGTAGGATTTGCCATGTTCGCAGGGACTGATATAGCCAAAGAGGCCTCAGATATAGTAATTATAGATAATAATTTCAGTTCTATTGTAACAGCTATTATTTACGGAAGAAATATTTATGATAATATTCGTAAATTTTTACAATTCCAACTCTCGGTTAATTTTTGTGCTTGTATTCTTGTATTCGTCTGTGCCTGTATAGGTAATGAGACGCCATTAACCCCCATTCAAATGCTTTGGGTTAATTTAATTATGGACTCTTTGGGTTCTTTGGCTTTAGCAACAGAACCCCCTTATGAAGAATTATTGCAAAGAGAACCTACTAAAAGAAATGAATCCATGATAAATGGACGTATGTGGAAACATATAGTTTTCCAAAGTATATTTCAAATTATTTTATTAGTTATATTATATTTAATCGCTCCTGAATTTATCAAAGAACAAAATATGATAAGATTAGCCGAAAATCGTATAATAAAATATTGTTATGGTAAATTTCCTGGTAAAGATGAAGATCATATTATATATGGTACAGAGATAAAATGGCCGACAGATGTAAAATTAATAAATTCCAAAAAAGAATTTTGTGGTAAATATTCTTCAAGACAATTTTTATCAGAAGCATATACAGAATATGTAAATTCAAATTGTGCCACAACACATATGTGTCTTATATTTAATATTTTTGTCTTTTATACTTTATTTAATCAAATAAATTGTCGAGTAATTGATGATTCTTTTAATATTTTTGTAAGAATGAACAGAAGTTTATTATTTCCTTTGATATGTTTCCTTGAAATGGGACTTCAAGTTGCAATTATATTTATCGGAAAATCACCTTTTCATATTGTTAATGAAGGGTTAACTGGGGTTCAATGGGGAATTTGTATAGGATTTAGTGCAATTACTTTTGTTGTTTCATTTATTATGAAATTAATACCTTTACAAATAATAATTGATAAATGGTTAAAAACTGAAGAAAAAGATATTGATATTGATGATGATTTAAAAATTATTCCACCTTCTGATTCTGTTGAAAAGTTTGAAATTAATAAAAGAAAAAGTAAAAGACATGGAAGTAATAGAATAATTAATAGAGATAGTAATAAAAAATTTACTATTACTAGCAGAATAAGTTCTAGTAAGAATTTAAATGTATACAGCTAAAAAGAAGAAAAATTAAAGTTAATTAATTGTATTTGTAATTAAAGTTACAAATATTAATCAATATATTATAAAATAATACTTTTATTGTTTTATATTCATTTAAATATATTATTTTTAATTAAATTATTATTGTTATTTAAATTTATATTATTGTTTCTTTTTAAAAGATTTTTTGTAT
>CAMUZC010000135.1 GCA_947165105.1 uncultured Lachnospiraceae bacterium
CAGTACAAGAGCCTGCACAAGAGCCAACTCAAGAACCAAAACAAGAACCTGTACAAGAACAAAAATTAAATCAAGAAATAGACGAAGATCAACCACTTTATATTCAGGTAAATAACAAAAATGAAAATAATGAAAAAATCGATGAATATGTTGATATACCAGAAGAAATAAAAGAAGAGAAAAGTCAAACTGCAGAGACAGAACAAAATAATTCAAATGTATCAAAAGAACCAATTGAACAAAACAAAGAAAACAATAAAAATGACGAAATTGAAAATAAAGATAATGAAAAATCAGATGAAACTGAAATAGATGAATTACCTATGCTAAATAATATAGAAATAGATAGTCAAGCAAAAGAAGATATACCACAAACTGGTTCAAATGATATGCCATTAATAATGGGAATTATATTATTCTCAATTGTTGGAATAGGAAGCTTAGTGAAATATTTAAAAATAAAATAGATAACCAAAAAAGTAATATTGTTATAGGCAATATTACTTTTTTTGTATGTTCAAGTATTTGACAAAAGATGCAAAAAAATATAATATATTAATATAAATTTTGGAAGGAGGAATAAGGAGTTTCCTTAAAAAATATGGGATTTGTTTTAGGTTTTTTTGGTGCATGTTTAGGAATAATTGCAGGAATTGGAATAATAGTATTTATTATATATGTTAAAGTAAGAGGAATGGTTGGACCAGCTAATATGAAGGAAATAATGAAAGCAGCAAGAAATGCAAGAGATTATGAAAGACAAGAATACTCAAGAGAAAAAAATGTTAGTGGAATGACAAAGGTATTAGAGCCAGCTATTCTTAGAGATTTTGAAGATTTTAATAAAGATTTTCTTTTTAGTAAAGTAGAAAAGAACTTGTTAAAAATATTTAATGCCATGGAAGAAAAAACAGATGAAGAAATTAGAAAAGATAATGATTTAATTTACATGTATTCTACTGTGAGAGATAAAATTCAAGACTTAAAGAATAATAATGTGAACGTAAAGTATGATGATGTAGTATTTCATCGTCATGCTATAAAGGATTATTTAAAAAGTGCTGGAAAGGCCACAGTAACATTATCGAGTACTTTAGAATACTACTATAGTGATGATAGTAATAAAAATAAGAATAAAAAGTTTTCAGATTTAAAAAGACAAACTAGATATACAACTCAATTCGTGTATGTTTATGATGAAACGAAATTTAAATATAATCAAATGGCACATACTATAAGCTGTCCAAATTGTGGCGCACCACTAGGAAAATTAGGAGCTGGAAATTGTCAGTATTGTGGAACTTATATTAAACCTATTAATTTAAAAGGATGGTATATGGTTTCATATTCAGAAGATTATAAGTAGGTCACCAGAAGCCGTAAAAAATACAAATTAGGGAAAATATATTGTTAAAAATAAAAAAGTGTAGTATAATTCTAGTTAAGTATAATTTTAGGAGGTAAAAATTATGGGATTAATTAAAGCAGCAGCAAGTGCGATTGGAAGCACAATGCAAGATCAATGGAAAGAAGCAATTAGATGCGAAGATTTAGGAAATGATATTCTAATGAAGAAAAAGACAACACCTACAGGAGTTATTACAAATAAAAGTACAATTATAGTTGCACCAGGACAATGTGCAGTTATTTATGATAACGGTAGAGTTATAGATGCAACTGCTGAAGATGGATATTATACATTTGATACATCATCAAGCCCATCTTTCTTTGCTGGACAATTTGGTGCAGTATTTAAAGAAATGTGGCAAAGATTTACATATAATGGTGCATCAGCAAAAGAACAATGTGTATTCTTCTTTAACATAAAAGAAATTATAAAAAATAAATTTGGAACACCAGCACCTGTGCCATATCAAGATTGGTCACATGCAATAGCAAATGAAATCACAGGACAATTTACACCTTTAGCATTAAAGGTAAAATGTTTTGGTACATATACATTTAGATTAGTAAATCCAGCATTATTTATGAATAATATAGCAGGAACAGCTAATGAATACAGAGTATCAGAATTAACAGAACAAATTCGTTCAGAGGTTGTTGCTGTATTCCAAAATGTATTAAATGAATTAGGAAATTCAGCTCATAAAGTTCCAGTATTAGAATTACCAAGTCAAACAGATGAAATTAAGCAAATGATGGATGAAAAAGTTTTTGATGAACCAGTAAGAAGAAGAGGTTTACAAATCGAAGTTTTTGCTGTTGAATCAGTTACTCCAGATGCAGATTCTGAAAGAAAAATTGAAGAATATGAACACAATTCAAATTCAAGAATGCAACAAGGTCGTGTACTTGATGTTATGGAAAAAGCTGCAAGCAATTCAGCAGGAGCAGCTAATGGATTTATGGGAATTGGTATGATGAATATGATGTCAGGAGGTATGGGAAATAGTGTAATGCAAAATGCATTTAATCCTGCTCAAACAGCTAGCCAACCAACAGGAAATCCATTACAACCAGATACACCTGTAGCCCCAGCACCAGCTGCTGAACCACAACCAGCACAACAACCAGTTGCGCCAGAAGTAACAGAAACTCCAGTTGAAAATAATACAGAATCAGTACCTGCTGCAGATAATACAAATGGATGGGTTTGCCCAACATGCGGTAATACAGTAACAGGAAAATTCTGTGGAGAATGTGGAACTAAGAAACCAGAAGGAAAATTCTGCCCAAATTGTGGAGCAAAAATAAATGAAGGAGCAAAATTCTGCGGAGAATGCGGAACTAAACTTCAATAATAAGCAAAAAAGTCGTGTAAAAATACACGACTTTTTTTGATGGTGATTATTTTATTTCAACCTAGACAAAAAACGGGCATTATGGTATAATTATGACAAATTAAGGAAAGAGAGATTGTGTATGCCAAAATTTTTTGTTGATAGTAAACAAGTAGATAATGGTGAGATTAGAATTACAGGTAATGATGTTAATCACATAAAAAATGTTTTAAGAATGAAATGTGGAGATACATTTAATGTATGTGACAGTGTAAATTCAGAGAATTATAGGGTTAGTATAAATAGATTTGAACAGGAAACAATTATTTGTGATATCCTTGAAAAATACAATGATACAGCAGAATCTAATGTAAAAGTTCATATCTATCAAGGATTGCCAAAAGCAGATAAGATGGAACTTATTATTCAAAAATCGGTTGAATTGGGTGTAGCAAAAATTACACCAATCGAGATGAAAAGATGTGTTGTAAAATTAGATGGAAAAGACAGAATAAAGAAAATTGAAAGATGGAAAAAAATTGCTGAAGTAGCAGCAAAACAGAGTGGTAGAGATATAATACCTGAGGTTTGTAATGTAAAAAGTGTTAAGGAAATTACAGAAGATTTTTCTCAATATGATTTGGTAATATTATGTTATGAAAATGAAAAAGAAAACTATCTTAAGGAAGTTTTGAAAAAAAATATAACCGAAAATAAATCAGATTTAAATATAGCAATAATAATTGGACCTGAAGGTGGAATTGATATTTCAGAAGTAGAATATATGAGCCAAAATGGTGCCAAAGTTGTAAGTTTAGGAAATAGAATTTTGAGAACTGAAACAGTTGCTATTTCTTTACTAAGTATTATTATGTATGAATTCGAAAGGAATGAAAATTAATATGAGTGAAGTTAAAGAAAAAACAAATAAAAAAGTTGCCGATGGAGAGAAAAAAGAGAATGTAAAAAAAGAAACTAAGAGAAAAATAACAGAAAAGCCAGTTAATAAGACGACCACTAGTAAGGAAACATCTACTAGCAAGGCAAAGCCTAAAGGTAAGACAACAACTACTAAAAATACAAGTAAAACAGCACAAAAGACATCTGGCAGTGTAAACAAAACTCAATCTAAAAAAGCAAGTAGTTCAGTAAAAAATAAGGTTGAAAGTGAGGTAAGTAAAAAATCAGCTGAAAATACAAGCAAAAAAACAACAAGCAAAA
>CAMUZC010000136.1 GCA_947165105.1 uncultured Lachnospiraceae bacterium
TTCTCCGTCCCCAATTTTACAATTTTCAAAAACTACCTAAAAACAGCACCGAATGCTCCAAGAGCTCCTGCTGCAACTAATCCAGAGATAACCCCTGCTAATACAACACCAGCCATAACGGCTACAACACTCTTTTTAAAATCCATATCTAAAAAGCTTGCTGCTAATGTTCCTGTCCATGCACCAGTTCCAGGTACAGGAATTCCTACAAATAAGAATAATGCAAAATATAATCCCCTACCTGCTTTTTCTTGCAATTTTTTACCACCTTTTTCGCCTTTTTCATAGCACCATGTAAAAAACTTGCCAATATATTTTTTGTCTTTTCCCCATATCAATACTTTTCTTGCGAAAAAGAATATAACTGGTACAGGTAACATATTACCTATAATGCAAACTATATACAATGGTATTTTAGGTAATCCAAACCCTATCCCCATTGGTACTGCAAATCTTAATTCTACTAATGGTACCATTGAAACTAAAAAAACTATTATATATTTTAATAACATAACTAAATTCACTCCTCAAACTTTTAAAATTGAACCTTAAATATTCTACTATAAGTTTTATTAATTGTCTAGGAGATATATTCACTTTTTTTGAATAATATTATCATTTACAACTCCAACTTAATTTCAACATTCTTTTCATCATACTTCCTATACTTAACTCCACAATAATCTAGCATTTTCTTAGAAACAACATTTCCATCAGTTCCATTATACTTGTCCGATTTGTAAACGATTTCTTTAATTCCAGACTGAATAATAGCCTTAGCACATTCATTGCATGGAAACAAATCAACATAAATTCTTGCTCCTTCTAGTCTAGAACCTTTATTGTTAAGAATAGCATTCAATTCTGCATGACACACATATGCATATTTTGTATTAACAAAATCTCCCTCTCTATCCCATGGCATATGCTCGTCATCATAGCCATTTGGTGCGCCATTATATCCTAATGATAATATTTTATTATCTGGGCTTACAATACACGCACCAACTTGGGTGTTTGGATCTTTACTTCTTTGTGCTGAAAGCATTGCAACTCCCATAAAATATGTATCCCAACTTATATAATCTTCTCTCTTTTTTGACATTTATTATACATCTCCTTGTTGACTTTTTTTCATTATATTCTTTTTTTATTGAATTGTAAAGATATTAATCTATACAATCGTAAAGACATGATTAAAAAGCTACTCACAACAGGATTGAATAGTGCTCACATATTTTATTAAATTGTTTCTATACATCTGGAAAATTCTTAAGATTTAAATTTCTTTTTAAATTAAACTTTCTTGCAGAATGAACTATACGCAAGATTATGATTTTATTATTAATAATTATATATAAAATTTTATGTTTTCTTTATATTAATTGCCTAAATACACCATGTTTATTGGTATATATAGCTTTTCCTATATGAGGCGATTGTTTTATTATTTCTATATATTCAACCACCTCACCAATATATTTTAAAACATTATTTGATGTATTTCCCTTTGATTTGAAAAAGAAACCATATAAGTCATTTTTAGCTTTTGATGTAATAACTATTTCCAAGTTGCAACCTCCCTTTTTAATTCTTCAAGTGTCATAACATTGTTGTTTTTAACATCTTCTAATGATTCATGTACTAATTCGTATAGTTCATAATCCTTATTAGCTATTTCTTTTAATTCATCTTCCAATTGTTCCATAATACGTCGACCTCCCTTTAATCTTATTTATAAATATATTACCATATATTTTGCCAAAGATAAATATAATTACTAAAATTATTTGGACTTTTCATCGACTTATTTCGACTTTTTATAACAAAAGAACAAATGAATTGTAATATTCATTTGCTCTTTCCCTCTTGGTCTCATGTATTCTAGTTTCTTCCACAACATCCGCAGTTTGTAAATAATAATAAGAAAACTATTATAAAGAATAAGATTTCACTATTGCATCCATCTCCTCCAAACATTCCACCTAAGATTCCATTATTTCCACATCCGCATCCGCAACTTCTTCCTTCTTCTGGCATAATCTTCTACCTCCTTTTTTATTTTATATGATATAGTATGCAAATCCAAAAAAATATGTTACAATATAGTTTAAGTTGGTGAAACATTTTGGAACCGTTCCCAAATGTTTCAAGAAAGGATTCAATATGAATAAAATAGAACTATTATCTCCTGTTGGAGATTTTGATTGTTTAAAAGCTGCTGTTCAATCTGGAGCTGATTGTGTTTACTTTGGTGGTGAGCTTTTTAATGCAAGAGCTTCTGCCAACAATTTTAGTGATGAAGAATTAAAAGCAGCTATTGAATATGCTAAATTAAGAAACGTAAAAACTAATTTAACTTTAAATATTTTAATTAAAAATGATGAATTTAGTGATGCTATTACTCTTGCGAGAAAAGCCTATGAATATGGAATTGATGCTATTATTGTACAAGATTTAGGATTGGCTAAAAAACTAATAGAACTTTTTCCAGATTTACCTATTCATGCAAGCACTCAAATGACCATTCATAACTTAGATGGTGTCTTGGAAGCTGAAAGACTAGGTTTTAAAAGAGTGGTACTTTCAAGAGAATTGTCTGTTGATGAGATAAAACATATTTGTGATAATTCAAATATTGAAATAGAAGTTTTTGTTCATGGTGCTTTATGTATTTGCTACTCTGGTCAATGCTTACTATCTAGCATGATTGGTGGTCGTTCAGGAAATCGTGGTAAATGTGCTCAGCCTTGCAGATTACCTTATGAATTATTAAAGGATTCTACTGTCATAGATAAAGGTCATTTACTTAGTCCAAAAGACCTATGTTCGCTTGACCAACTCCCTACTCTTGTAAATCTTGGAATTACATGTTTCAAAATTGAAGGTAGATTAAAAAATCCAGAATATGTATCAACTGTTACAAGAATCTATCGAAAATATATTGATTTAGCCCAATCTAATAAACCTTATGTTATAGATGAAAAAGACAGAAAAGATTTGTTACAAGTTTTTAATCGTGGTGGATTCTCTAATGGATATTTAGACCCAAATCCTAACAAAAAATTCATTTATAAAGATAAGCCTAATAATATGGGGATTTTTATTGGTACAGTTTATAATTTCAATCCGAATAAAGGATATATTACTCTAAAGCTAGAAGATGATATCTCAATTGGAGATACTGTCAGTCTTGAAAAAGAAAAAGGCTCTTATACTATTTCTGAATTGATGATTGACAATAAAAACGTGCCTACTGCTAAAAAAGGTGATATAGTAAAAATTGGTAGAATTAAAGGTCGTATTAATACAAATGACAAAATCTTTAAGATGAGTTCTAAAGCTTTGTGTGATTTAACAAATGAATATGTTAATAATGAAAAAATTAAACAGAAAATTAATTGTAGAATTACGGTAAATAAAAACGAACCTATTAGTATGCAAATATATACAAATTGCAACGATATTGACTTTACAATTACTTCGGACTTAGTACCAGTTGAAGCAACAAACACACCTATTACTTCAGATAGAATTATTCAACAGGTTAATAAGCTTGGCGGAACACCTTTTGAATTTGAAAAAATTGATATTGTTTTAGATGATAATTTATATGTGCCTAGTATCAGTAAATTAAATCAGCTACGTAGAGACTGTATCTCAGAATTGGAAAGAATTCTATTAAATAAGATTCATAGAAACTGTGATGAACCTATTAATTATAATGAACCCGCTTCTAAATCAGTTAAAATAAAAGATAAAAAAGCTGTTTCAATTTTATTAAATATATTAAACATTTCAGAAGACTATTCTAAGTTACAACATATTGATAAAGTTTACATTCCACTAAAATACTTTTTTATGGAAGAATATAAAACTAAAATAGATGAATTATCTAATACAACAAATTGCTATATTTATATGCCATCTGTTTTAAAAGATTCT
>CAMUZC010000137.1 GCA_947165105.1 uncultured Lachnospiraceae bacterium
CCATTATATAATTAAATTTAATGAATAATTAAAAATTAATAAAGAAAAATAATTAATTTTAATTAAAAAATTAATTTTTAATAATATTTTTTTAAATATTTAAATTGATTTTATAGATATAACTTATGAAAAAAAACAATTATTAATAAATTAATATATTTCATTTATAAATACAAATCAATAACAAATAAATAAATTTCATATAAAAAAATGAATAATAATGGATTTGGTATAGATAAAGCCGAAATAGATAACATATTTACTATCTATCAACAAAGAAAAACCAACGAAGAAATTGATTTCATAAACACTGAACATAAAGGCTTAGCAGGATTAGCCAAAAAATTAAGAACTGATTTAAATTCAGGTATATCAAATAATACCTTAGAACTTCGTAGACAAGCATTCGATGATAATTTACGTTACCGTGAACCAATGCCTAGTTTTTGGTTCTTTGTTGCCGATGCTTTTGGTGATGAAATTTTACAAATATTATGTGTATGCGCTATCATTGAAATAAGTATTGGTTTATCTCCTTTTACTGAAAATCCAGGATATGATGCTTTCGATGGTATTGGTATTGTATTTGCTATTGCAGTTATTGTTATTACTACTGCAGTTACAAATTATAATAAAGAAAAAAAATTTAAACAGTTAAGTGATGAAAATTTCAAAAAGTTCCAAGTTGTAGCTACGAGAGAAGGCTCAAATATAAATATTTCAGATGAAGAATTACTAGTAGGAGATAAATGCAAAATTGATATGGGTATGATTATCCCTGCAGATGGTATTGTTATTAATTCTACAAATTTAAAAATAGATGAAGCTTCTCTTACTGGTGAAAGTAATTTAATGAGAAAGGAATCTATGGAAACATGTCTAAAAATGCAAAATAATTCAGATAAATATCCATCACCAATGGTTTTCTCTGGTACTACTGTAAAAGAAGGAGAAGGATGGATTCTAGTATTAGCTACTGGACCTAATTCAGCGTCTGGTAAAATAAGAGAACATGTTATGCAAAATAAAGAAGATGAAGAAAGTAATAAAACTCCTTTAGAAATAAAATTAGAAGATATTGCTGAAGATATTGGTAAATTTGGATTATGGTCAGCCATTATTACTTTAGTTGCACTTTTAATTAAATTATTTTATTCTAAATATAGACAAATGTATTACAAAAATGAAATGCTTGAAGAATTTATTCAAAAACATTTCCATAATGGTACTTATGATAAAACTGCCTCAGAAAAAATAAATAATCAAACATATTATTTAATTGATAATTATTCAATATGGTCAGGTTTATGGAAAGATATTTTCCAAAGCTTTATTTTATGTATTACTATTATTGTTGTTGCAATTCCTGAAGGACTTCCATTAGCAGTTACTTTATCTTTATCATTTAGTGTTAAAAAAATGATGGATGATAATAATTTAGTTAGACATATGCAAGCTTGTGAAACTATGGGTGGAGCTAACTATATTTGTACAGATAAAACTGGTACTTTAACTAGAAATAAAATGCATGTAGTTACACTATATAATAACGGAAATAAAGTAAATGTAAATGATATTGATCATGAACATAAAGAAAATTATTCAAATAAATTCACAGATAAATATTATATTAATTTAAGAGATGCCTTAATTAATAATATTGATGTAGAACTAGATGGAAATGGAGATATTATTATGGCTAGTTCATCTAAAACTGATTTTGCTTTTTACGATTTATTAAGAGGATTTAATGAAAATCTTCTAAAAAAATATACTCAATTAGATAGACTTAAATTCCATTCAGATAGAAAAAAAATGTCAACAATTGTAAAAAGAGATGATGGTAAATATTACATTTATATGAAAGGAGCACCTGAAGTAGTTATAAATTCTTGCTCTCATTATTTAAGACCTAATGGAGAAGGAGCTAATGAATTAAGACAAGACGATTTAAGAAGATTAGATGATATTACTAAAGAATTTTCTTCATTAACTTTAAGAAATCTTGCAATAGCAATGAAAGAAATATCAACATCAGATTTTAATAATTTCCAAAGTTCTAAAATGAATACAAATCATTTAAATTATGAAATTGAAAAATCAGGTTTTACTTTAATTGGTATTGCTGCTATAAATGACGCGCTTAGGCCAGGAGTACCAACTAGTGTTGCCTTATGTCACAATGCTTCAGTAAAAGTTATTATGATAACTGGAGATGATATTAGAATTGCTGAAGCAATAGCAAAAAATGCAGGTATTATAAACCAATCAGAAAATTATTTATCTATTACTGGAAAACAATTTATTGAAAGAATAGGAGGTATTGTATGCAAAACATGTACTATGGATACAGATAAATGTTCATGCCCAAAAACACTTGGACAAGCTAAAATAAAATTTGGAGCTGATCTTGATGAAGACTATTTACAAAGTAAAATTAAAAAAGAAAGAGTGCATGATATGGAAGCTTTTAAACAAATAATTAAAAATTTAAGAGTTATAGCAAGAGCAAGAGCTATAGATAAATATGCTTTAGTATTAGGTTTAAGAGAATTAGATAATGTCGTTGCTGTTACAGGAGATGGTACAAATGATGCTTCTGCTTTATCAAAAGCAGATGTTGGATTTGCTATGGGTAAAACTGGTACTGATGTTGCTAGAGATGCTGCTGATATTATTATTTTAGATGATAACTTTAATTCAATTGTACATGCTATAAAATGGGGTAGAAATATATTTGATAACATTCGTAAATTTTTACAATTCCAATTAAGTGTAAACTTTTCTGCTGTTTTATTAGTATTTGTCTCTTCTTGTATAGGTAGTGAAAGTCCTATTACTGCTATTCAAATGTTATGGATTAATCTTATTATGGATTCTCTCGGTTCATTAGCTCTTTCTACAGAAGACCCAAGTGATGAATTATTATATAGAAGACCCCATTCAAAAAGGGAATATATTATCAATAATACTATGTGGAAAATGATAATTGTTCAAAGTTTAGTTCAATTTACATTAGTTTTATATTTATATTTATATGGCTCTAATTTCATTGAAGAAGATAATCCTCAAAGACTTGCAATGATAAGACAATTAGAAAATTGTTTCGGTGATTTCCCTGCTGAAGTTTCTGAATTTAAAAATCATAAAGTTTATTATTATATTATGGATGGTAAAAAATCATCATGGGATCCTATGAAACATTTAAGAAGAAATTTAGACCCTAAAGTTTGCTTTTTCTTTGATAGAGAACAATTTGAAGAAAATCAAATTAACAATTTATATGAAGCTTATAAATGGTATACTTCAACATATGGAAATACTGTTCATATGACTATGATTTTCAATACTTTTGTCTTTTATTCCTTATTCAATCAAATTAATAGCAGAGTTATTAACAATAATTTGAATATTTTCCATAGAATATTAGATAACTGGATGTTTTTAGCAGTTACTTCAATAGAAATAGTAATTCAATTTTTAATAGTTCAATATGGTGGATTAATTTTCAAATGTAATAAAGAAGGATTAACTTTTTCTCAATGGGAATGGTGTCTTGGATTAGCTGCTATTACTTTTATTGTTAACTTTATACTTAAATTTATTAGACTTGAAGCTTTATGTAAATTTGATTGGGGTAAAATATTCTGTTGTCCAAGTAAAAATAATGAAGGAGATCAATTAGAAGAAGAAGAACAAGATCCCGAACCACAAGATACACAAAAAGGAAGACAAATTGAATTGTCTGAATATTAAAATATATATTTATTTACATTTTTTAGAAATCATTTAAAATAAATTGAATTAATATAATTTAAAAAAATTTTTTTAAGAAGATTAATATATATAAAAATTATTTATTTAAAAATTATTTATTTTTTTAATTATTTTATATTTATTAATATTAAAATTAAATAATT
>CAMUZC010000138.1 GCA_947165105.1 uncultured Lachnospiraceae bacterium
CCTTTAATTTCTTCTGCCAAACTTCCGTGGACTTCTTCCATAAAAGTAATGAATTTTTTCTCCATCATAATATGCCAAACATTCATTGAAAGCACATTTTCTATTTTCTTTATTTTCCATTAATTTTAAAATACCTGAAATTCCTATAGTTTCTAAAGAAAAATTTACAAATGCTCGTGGGAAACCGTTTAATTCATCAACTCTGAAATCAGTATCCATAGCCATACATGGTTTTTTAACTATCTCGTAAGCTTGTTTTACTTTAGCAGTGGCAATTACCTTTATATCATCACTTCTTGGCTCATCTAATTCGTATTCAAATGTGCTTATTTTTAAGTTTTTAAAATATTTTTCTGCTGATTTTGCTTTTCCTTTGTTGTGTGTTACAAATATAATTTCGTTGTCCATTGCATAGCCTCCTATTTTTATTATTTTTCTTTATTAGAATAAACACAACTCCTACTCTTTCTCTTCCTTCTTCCTCTCGCACCTCAAATGATTCACCACAGTAACCACACCACTAACAATAACCAAAAAGTAGAAATTTATTCCTCTATTCAACAAAACAGCACTACTCATAACACCTTCTGGATACACATTCTTAAAAATCTCAATAAATGCACCTTCTGTAACTCCAACCGCTCCTGGTGATGGAATTCCAGATACTGTTGCAAATAAAACAGATTGCATTGTGATAATCTCTAAAATATTATGCTCAGAGAACCCAAGTGCTCTATAAGTCCAATAAGTTATACTATAATAAGCTGTAAATTGAACAAGTGTAGTTAGCAATGTTCTAATAATCAACACCTTATTATTTTTGATATAATCAGCATTATCTTGATATTTTGTAAGTTCTTTTTCCATCTTTTCTCTTTTGCCTTCGATATTTCTAATTCTAAAGAACTTCATAACTTTTAACGCTAAATTAATCAATCCCTTTGTCATTCTCTTTGAGAATATTCCAATTAATAGTAAAATCAATGCGCTTAAATTAAGCAAAATACCTATTATAAAAAATGTAATTAATACACCATTTAGATATTCATAATTAAAAACTAAACTTACTAGTGCAAATGTTATGGTTATCACCTGCATACTACTTAAATTAATCAGCAATGTTATTGTAGAATTTGAAACCGAAATTTTATCTTTATGCATGTAATAAATCTGCATAGGCTGTCCACCACTTGCTGCTGGCGTTACACTACTAAAGAAAAATCCTATTAATGCATATTTTAAATTTCGTAAAAATGTAGATTTTTCATTAAGACTTCTTAGCGTTCTTCCTATATTTATTGCTTCACAAATTACATATATCGATATTCCTAGTATTCCTATTAATACATATTGTATCTTTACAGATGATAGTATATTAAAAATTTGAAATAAATCTTGATCTTTTAATAGTACAAAAAATGTTATTCCAATTAATAATATAAAAAAAGCAATATGTCTGTATATTTTCTTATTATCCTTCATTATATCTCTCTTTCCTTAAACTAAATCTTCTTTCTCTTTCTTTTACATTTTCTTTCATAATACTAAAAAAACATTTTACAGTTTCATTAACTATTTTTCTTGTTTCATCATCTAATCCTTTGTATGTAGCAATCATTTGCTTAGAACTTTCTAACCAATTTGCCTTCATTTGATAAAGTGATGTTTTATTTGTTGAAGACATTATTTCAAATAAAGCCACCCAGAATTTTTCTCTCTGTTCACTGCTTACTGTCATAAGCCATTTTTTTAATGATTTATCTATAAATTCGCTTTCTTTTGTAACTTGTTCTTTTTCTATGAACTTAGTACCTAGCACCTGCCAGCTATATAAACTATGTTGATATATTCCAAACTCAGTGCTTTCAACAACTGTGCATGTTCCCTCATTCTTTAGCATTCTTCCTATTATTGAAGTTTGAGGAATATATGTATGAATTTTATTGGCAATAGATTGATATTCTGGTGTTTCTATAATTGAATCAAAAAATCCAGGGCCATCATTGTTATATATTTCTATGATGCGATCTTTTATTTCATTATTGCAGAAAGCTGCTGCATATACAGCTAAATTTCCACCTTTAGAATGTCCTCCAATTCTAAGATTTCCAGTAGTTAATTCGCTTGCTACTTCATTCAAATATTTTTTTGCTTCCTCTTGAGATGGAACCGATTCCATAAAGCTCATGTTGAAATCTTCTTTCCAACCAATTAATGTATTGTCAGTTCCTCTATATGCTACATATGTTGTACCATCTGGTATAATAAATGTGATTGCTGAAAACTGTTTTTCTGCTTGATTATCACGTTCACTAATATAGTTTTTTACATATAAGTTTCCAAATCTATTGCTATATGCTACTGCTGGAAATAAATCAGCATCTTCTTTTTGTAACATATGAATGTTGTCTGTATCTAATTGATTAAATCTTGCATATGCTTCTTTTACAGTAATTGTTTCTTGTTCTTTTATTAATCCGTCAAACGGAAAATACGAAATTCTTGATAAAATTAAATTGTCTATTTCATTGAAAGAAGAGGCATTGAAGCTTAAGTCTCCTCTCCAATCTATATAATCAAATATATTTGACATTCTATAATCCTCCGCATGTATTTTTTCTATTTATTGTATTTTTCATATACCTTATAGTAATATCTTTTGCAACCTGGGCAAAGTGAATCAAAATATACTATTTTTCCATCTTTATCTTTAATTTTTAGGTTTGGAAATGTTAGTATCATTTTGTCATCATTCCAGAATTTATATATGAAGTTTGATAGTTTTTCATTACCATAAATTGCTTCATATTGTTCATTAATTGTTTCTATATTCTCTACATTTATATTGTATTCGTGTATTTTTCTAATTTCGAAAAGTTTAATTGCAACTCCTGTTATGATGCAATCTAGCAACATGGCTAAAGATATAATAACAATAGCTGATTTTAAAATTCTTTCGTTTTTAACCTTTTCCTTAATTTTGTTTAGAAGTTTGTCTATTTTAGGGTTTAAAGAACTTAGTAAATACATTGCCAATATTCCCCAGAATACTGAAAATGCAACACAAATTCTTCCATTTATATTAAATGGTCTGTTTGAATAATCCCACCATTTTACATGTAAAATCATTTCTCCTAAGAAACTCACTATATATTCTGTAATTGCTCCAACTATGAATCCACCTATAAATAAGGTGTTGTGGCTCTTTTTGAACTTTTGTAAGCTCACTATCATTACGCATGCACCAAGTCCATAGATTGAACAAAATGGGCCATATAAAAAGCTTTGTCTGCTTTCTACTAATCCTTTTGTGACTGTTCCATATGTTGTTTCTACTATAAAACCTACAACACTGTATATTATAAAGTAAGCTAGAATTCTCCATAATGAAATACCAAATATTCTTATTTTTTTTGATGATTTTTCACTGGTGTTTGCTACTTGTTCCTTTAATTCTTCAGAATCTACTATTTTTACTTCTTCCTTTGTATCTGTTTTCATTAGTTCCTCCATATTTGCAACACTTTGTTTTTTATAATTCTAAATTAATTATTATAAAGCACTTTTTAATTTGTTTAATAATTCAGTTTTGTCTTGTAATCCTACTAATGTATCGAATACTTCACCATTTTTAAATATAATTAATGTTGGTATGCTCATAACATTATATTCAAAAGCTATGTCTTGAGCTTCGTCAACATTTAATTTACATACTTTAGCTTGTTCTCCAATTTCTTCAGCAATTTTATCAACTATTGGAGACATCATTTTACATGGTCCACACCAATCAGCATAAAAATCTACAAGAACCACTTTGTTTGATTCTTTAACCTCTGCTTTAAAATTTTCATTGTTTAATTTAATAACTTCCATTTTTCATCTTCCTTTCTTGGGTTGAGACATTTT
>CAMUZC010000139.1 GCA_947165105.1 uncultured Lachnospiraceae bacterium
CCAATCCCCAATCCCCAATCCCCAATCCCCAATCCCCAATCCCCATTTAGACTAAAATAAATAAATTTAAATTTAATTTAATAATTAAATTCACCATTAAAAATAATTAATTTAATTAAATTTTTAAAATAATTATTTTAATAAAGACTAAATAATAATTGAAAATGTAATAAAATTATATTTTAGTCTTTTAAATTTTGATTAACCATATTTCTAATCGTTGTTGTAGCTTCTGCAGCCATTTGCTGCTCTTTTCCCTTGGTTAGTGGATCTATGAATCTTTCTAAAGGTAAAAGTTTAAACAGGAAATTAAATATCATTGTACTAAGTGAAAATCCAAAACATATTAACCATTGTACTATTCCTAATCCCCAATGTACACAATGGAATACTTTATATCCGAATTGTGATAAAAGTATTTGCATAACAAATTCAAATGAAGTAACAATAATGAATAATTTTGCTTTACTAATCCTTTTAAAAGTATTGAAACTATCGTCAATAATTCTACAATTAATTTGATTAAATAAAGTATAGATAACAAAAATATCAAAAATTAAAGTCATATGTGTTGTACCTCCGTAGTGATTCATATAATGTTCATGTGCATCTAATAAAGTTGTAGAATCCCAGTCATCTGGATTAGGTAATAAATAATCACAATGAAATTTTTCAACTAGAGATGAATCATTGTTAAATTTTTGATAATTAAATTTTACATCCCCCCCCCATTTATTCTTATTTCCATAAATAATTTTTCCATCATAATATTTTGATCCTCCTGGTAATTCATCAAAACAGTTTAAGATTATTTCAGCCGAGTCTTTCATTTCCTTACCACTTTCTGGGACAAAACATGGTGCTTTCAAATATAAGGTAAGTAAAATAATAAGTTCACATAATGATTGCAAAATAATATGTTTCCACATACGACCATTAATAATTGATTCTGTTCTATTTGTAGGTTTTCTTAGTAATAATTCATTATATGGAGGCTCTGTCGCTAGAGCTAGGGAGCCTAAAGAATCCATGATTAAATTAACCCATAACATTTGTATAGAATTTAAAGGCGTTTCATTTCCTATGCAAGAACAAAGAAATACTAAAATACAAGCACAAAAATTTACTGTTAATTGAAATTGTAAAAATTTTCTAAGATTTTCATAAATTGACCTGCCATATATCATAGCTATAACTATTGATGAAAAATTATTATCCATTAAAATAATATCACTAGCCTCTTTAGCTATATCAGTTCCATCATTCATCGAAAATCCAACATCACTTTTTGACAATGCAGGAGCGTCATTTGTCCCATCACCTGTGACCGCAACTACATTCCCTAATTCTTTAAGGCCTAGTACCAAAGCATATTTATGTAAAGGTTGACTCCTTGCCATTACAAGTAAATTAGTTGAAATTTTTACAAAATTATCCATATTTCTAATAGCGTCTTTTTTAACTGGCTTTTTGGGTTGACCTTTTTTTGCAAGTTCTTCTGCTTCTGCTTCTGATTTAGGGCATTTACAAAGTCCAGTATCTTTTGAACAATTAGAACAAAAAATACCTCCAATGCTATGATAGAATGAATTTCCTGTCATGGCATATGGCTGTGTTCTTAATAAATAATCAATATGATCTTTTCTTTTATCTGGATCATTGGTTTCATTAGGGTTTAATTCTAAATCTCTTTCTCTGGGTTGATTTAAGTCTATTTTTTGAGGGAATATCTCACATTCACTTGCTATAGCTGTTGCTGTTATTAAATTATCTCCTGTTACCATAATAACTCTTACACCTGCAGAATGACATTGTTGAACTGATTCTTTGACTCCTAGTCTCAAAGAATCTTTTAAACCAAAGATACCTATAAATATCAAATCTTTTTGATCGATTAATAATCCATTATCATCAAATTCCTCACATTTATCATAATCTTCTTTAGTGATATCTTTATAACATAAATATAGCGTTCTTATCATTTTTTTATTCATTTCATTTATTTGTCCATTAACAAAAGTTTTTATGTCTTCATTAATATCTTTTATTTCTCCTGTATTAGGATTTAAATATCTATTACAATATATCATGGCATTTTCAGCTCCACCCTTTGTAAAAAGTCGGTATCCAGTAGGGAATTGATCATTTTTAATATATGTTGACATTCTTTTTTTTTTGGAATCAAATGGGGAAATTTTGTAATTTTCTGGATTTGATAAATATAATTCTTTTTTAACGCTTACTGGTGTCTTAAATTGATATAAAAATTCTATAAATCCTTTATCTGTTTTATTCTTTGTATCAAAATTTTCCATATCACCATTTATATTAGGTTGAGATAATTTAGTGATTGTGCAATCAACATTTAATGATATGGCTGAACTTAAAATATCCCAATAATTATCATTAGGGAATAAATTATTATGTTCTTCTCTTGGTCTTTTTTCTGTATTTATTTTTTTGGCACTTTCTAAAGATATATCTTTGTTTTGATCCACTGTAGTAATTTCTAATACTTCTAATGCAGTAATTACCTTTGTGACAAACATCATATTTAAAGTTAAAGTTCCAGTTTTATCTGTACATATAACATTGGCTCCACCCATTGTTTCACATGCATGCATTTTTCTGACCAAATTATTATTATCCATTAATTTTTTTATAGAAAAAGCAAGACTTAAAGTAACAGCTAAAGGTAATCCTTCTGGAATAGCAACAACAATAATAGAGACACATAATATAATTATGGATAATATATTTTTTATCATTCCAAACCATTCAAAACCTCCATCCTTACAATATTCAACAATCATTCTTATAATTAAGGCCACTAGTGTTACGACAGCACTTCCAATTCCAAAATAACCAATTGAATCAGCAACTTTATCCAACTTTATTTCCAAAGGGGTTTTATTGTCTTCTTGGGCATTATCTATAGTACCCCGAATAATTCCCTTTTGAGAATGGGATCCTATGGCTATAGCTATAGCTGCTCCTGCCCCTTCGATGACATTAGTACCACTGAGTAATATCATAGAACTAGGATTTTTGTTCCCTGCCTCATATTCTTCAAGACATTTTTCAAAAGGCTTTTTTGATACAGCATTTGATTCCCCTGTAAGTGAACTTTCATCTATTTTTATACCATTTCCCTCAACCATAAGCATATCGGCAGGTAAAATTTCGCCATAATTTATTTTTATTAAATCTCCTACTAAAATATCATCTGAAATTACTTTTTTAGGGATACCATTTCTTACGACATTATATTTGGTTGTTCCATTTTGGATATCATTTAATTGGTGGAATTTCTTTTCTTTTCTGTAATTTGTAGTAGAACCAACCAAAACAACGACTAAAACTGCAATAATTATAGAAGTTCCATCTATATAATCCTTATTATCACTTTCATCTTGACCATAAATATAAAAAAGAGAAATACCTATTTCAAATATGGAACAGCAGATTAAAATAATTATCATTTTGTCAGATAAAGATTCTATGACAAAATCCCAAAATTTGGGAACTGGTTTTTGAAAAACTTTATTTGAACCAAAGTGTTCTTCTCTCCCATACTCAGATGATATTCCAGTAGTTTTATTTGTACCAAGTTCATTTAAAAGTTTATCTATTCCACCTTGTTCACTAAAGTATTTAATATCTTGCATATTTTCATCTCTTTCTTTATATTTATTGACAATTTCAGTTAAGTCATGGGGAGATATATTAAAGGCTGAAGGCTTAATATTAACAATATTATTTTGGCCTTGAGATGAATTTGTACATATTGAATTTAAAGCTAATGAATTTGATTCACTTTCATTCGGGTAATCTTTTTGTAATAAGTGTAATTCCATTAATATATAATTAATTAATTC
>CAMUZC010000140.1 GCA_947165105.1 uncultured Lachnospiraceae bacterium
TATAGTTAATATTGTATTATATATTATATATAATATATCCAGATTGGAGAATATTATGAATTTTGATCAAGAAAAATTTAATAAACTCTCAACTGAAGAACAAAAAGTCGTTTTACAAATTTTAAAAGAATATTCTAAAACTGGAAAATCTGAACTTTTAGATTCATTACAATCTATGGAATGAGATGAATTTCCAGTAGATATTCATACATTCTTACATGATAAACGATATTTAGGAAATGCATTATATGATGCTGAAGGTAAATTTACAGTATTCCCATACTGAGAGAAATGTTTAGAAGACATATTTCCAACTAATACTTCAACAAAATATAATACTATAGTATTTACAGGAGCTATCGGTTTAGGTAAATCAACTATAGCAGTTATTTGTTTATTATATTTATTATATAGATTACTTTGTTTAAGAGATCCATATCAATATTATGGAATGCAGAGTATTGATAAATTAAGTATTTCAATGATGAATATTACATTAGATAATGCTAGAGGTGTTGCATTAGATAAAATGAATTCAATGCTTTTGGCTAGTGAATGGTTTATGAGTCATGGTGAAATGCATGGTACAACTAATATGAGATATGTTACTAATAAACATATTGAAATTATCTGTGCTTCAAGTAATAATCAAATCATAGGTCGTGCTTTGTTTGCTAACTTTACAGATGAAGTTAACTTCTCTCTTGTTCAAGACCCAGTTAAGTCTAAAAAGAGAATGATGAAAATTATTACTCAAGTAGATGCTCGTATGAAATCACGTTTCATGCGTGGTACTTATTTACCTACACTAAATATTATTGCATCTTCAAAGGATAGTGAACAATCTTTCCTAGAAGAATTTATTCAAAATAAACAAAAAAATGAAAGTAAAAATACTTTAATTGTAGATGAACCTCAATGGGTAGTTGACCCAAGAAAAGATTCACCTCAAAAATTCTGGGTAGCTATTGGAGATAAAGTTCTTGCTAATGAATTATTACCATTAGATGCAACTCCAGAATTAGTTGATGAATATAGAAATAAAAATTATACAATGTGACAAGTTCCAATTGGATATTTAGATACATTCCAATTAAACTTAGATGAAGCAATTTGTTCTATCATCGGTATTGCAACAGCAGCCTCTTTAAAATATATTTCAGGTGAAAGATTAGTTAAAACAAAAACTACTGATTATGAAAATCCATTCTTGAATGATATACTTGAAATTGGTGATGGAGAAGATGATTTACATCAATATTCAGAATATTTTGATTTAAGTAGAGTTAATGATAAAGATAAAGAAAAACCATTATTTATCCACTTAGACTTATCTGAGTCTGGAGATATGACTGGTATTGCTGGTGTATGAATAACCGGTAGAGATGAATCATTTGATAAATCTAAAATGATTGAAAATGATTTTAGTCAATTATCAAAATTAATTTTACAAGAATCTAGTGTAGAATCTCAGATGTTAATTTATAAATTAGCTTTCTCAGTCTCAATTAAGAATCCTAAAGGTGCACATATTAGTTCAATAAAACATAGAATATTTATAAATTGGTTAAAAGATAACGGATTTGATATTAAAATGATTACATCAGATACTCACCAATCTGCTACTCTTTTACAAGAATTAAAAGCTGATGGATTTGAAACAGAAGTATTATCTGTAGATAGAACAACATCACTAGAAAATAAAAAGAAAGTTTGTTTACCTTATCACTATTTTAAAACAGCAATTTATGAACGTCGTTTCATAATGTATGATAAAGCTAAACTATTAACTGAAGAGTTATTAGGATTGGAACGTGAAGCTGATGGACATATCAACCACCCTGAAAATGGTAAATATGGTTCTAAGGACCAAGCCGATGCAGTCTGCGGTGCAGTATGAACAGCTAGTAAAAATGGTGAAAAATATTCATTTGATTTTGGTGATTCAATTGAAACAACTGTTCAAATTTCAAAACCAAGTAATACAAGTCAAGATGAAATTGAAAAACATGATTTTGGAAAAAATCTATTAAATGTAATGTCTAAAGAAAAATATATTGAAGTTGATGAATATGGTAATCCAAAATATTTTGGAGACTTAGACGATACTGCAATAGATGATGATGCTATGAATTCAATAGCAATTTCTAATGGAATAATTTGTATATAATAATTAGGAGAATAAAATGCCAGAAAATGATAACAAAACTAAAAAAATTAAAAAACAAGCATCTCAATTAGTAGGAACACTAATTCAAGCGACTCCTAATAATAATGATAATACTCGATTAGATGTAGATTTAAATAAAACGTTAGAAGACATTTTAATTTTAGGTGGATTAGAGGATAGAGTAAATTTCTCAGAACTTGAAAAGTTTACACAAATTTCAAATTCAAGAGATTATATGTATAGTCAATTAGACACAATGTTCCAAGATGCCTCAGTTTCAGCTATCGCAAGAATTTTAACAGAAAATGTTTGTGAAGTTGGAGATAATGGTCATATTGTTTGAGCTGAGTCTGATGATCCAAAAATTAGTAAATTCGTAAATTATGTATTAAATACTATGAATGTAGATAAAAATATTTTTGGATGGGCATTTAATCTTGTTAAATATGGTGACATCTATTTAAAAAATTTAAGAAATTCAGACTTTACAAATACAATTTTTAATTCACAAAGTATTCAAAATATGTATAGTGCTAAATCTCATTTAAACGAAACTATTCAATTAGATTTAAAGAATGCTAATGATGAATTCTGTTGGAGATTAAAATTAGTTCCAGATCCTGCTACTATGTTTGAATTAAATCAAAATGATATTACTTTTGGATATGTTGAAACTCCAAATGATATTACTCAATTAGCTAATCAAGATGCATATGCAGCTAATACTGGTTTAAATTCTAATGCATTAAATGGTGGTGGATCATTCAACTATAAAGTTAAATCAAACGATATCATACTTCATGATGCTGAAGATTATATTCATATCTATTTATCAGATGGTCAATCAAGATTCCCAGAAACTATTGATTTAATAATGGAACCGGACACTAAGGATAAAAATGCTAAGAATCGTTCAAATTTAAAGTCAACAACTTATGCTTTTGATGTTATTAGAGGAAAATCTTTATTCTATGATGTTTATAAGATTTGAAGAGAAAAAACTCTTATTGAATCTGCACTATTACTTGCAAGATTAACTCGTTCATCAGTATTTAGAATTGTTTCTATTGAAACAGCTAATATGGATAGAACTAAAGCTAATCAATTATTACACCAAGTAAAAGACATGTTTGAGCAAAAACGTGCTTTCTTAAGTGGTAAAAATGCTTCAGATTATAATAGCCCAGGTCCAATTGAAAACTGGATTTATAATAATACTAAGAATGGTAAAGGTGCTATCACAGTTGATACTGTAGGTGGAGATTATGATCCAAAGAATTTAACAGACTTAGATAAATGGAATGATAGATTCTATGGTGCATTTGGTATTCCTAAACAGTATTTCGGATTAACTGAAGATGGTGCTGGATTCAATGGTGGTACTGCATTAACTATTACTTCAACAATTTTCCAAAAGAAAGTTTCTCAAGTTCAAAATGCCTTAATCCAAGGTATTAATACTGCAGTAGATTTATATTGTATTAAAAAAGGTTTAAAATCTTATGTACATAGATATACTATTAAGATGAGACCTCCAGTTTCTCAAGAAGAACTTAATTATAGAGAAAAATTAACAAATCGTTTAAATGCTGTATCAACTGCTAATGCTTTATTCCAAGACGTTGAAACAAAGAGTAGTAGATTAATTATATTAAAGAATTTATATAAGATGGTTGATTATGGTGAAGATGAAATTCTTCAAGTA
>CAMUZC010000141.1 GCA_947165105.1 uncultured Lachnospiraceae bacterium
ACCTATTTGATAAAGATACACAAAATGCAATTGAATCAATAAAAAAAGATGGTATGAGTTTAAATTCTCAACAATTAAAAGATATATCTGATAAATATAAAATTCACGAAATTGGAAATGTTGATATTCAAGATTTCAAGAAAGATTACTGCATACACGAAATTCCTTTTACTGCATTTGTAAATATTCAAAATGACCTAGAAGTATCAAATATATCCTATGGTGTAAAAACTATTACAAATGATGAGAATAAGCAATTTGCACATATATATTTTGAAAATAAGGATTTAGAAAGATATAGTGAATTAGGATTTAGTGATGTTGGACAAATTAGAGTATTTGGGAATGATAAAGATTTGCAATGGGATATAAATTCACAAGATGATTTAATAACATTTAAAACTAAAACAGGAAACGAAGAAAAGAAAACATATTCTATTTTAAGTGGTAAAAATTATATTATGAAAAGACAAGATAACGAGTGTATTTGGACTGTATTTAAAGCAGATATAAAGGAACTTTCAGAAAAAGAAAAAAAAAGAAATGTAGTTGAGGAGGATTTAGAAAAATTACATATATTTGAGGAATTACAAAAGGATATATCTAATACTTCTACGAAATCAAAAGATAATGTTATAGAAGTTAATTTTGATGTTGAAAAAGAGGTTGGTGATGATTAAATATGCTGGTTAAAAAGAATAAGAAAAGTTCTAAGATATTATTTGTGATAGTCTTTGTGATTATATTTTATTATATGTTAAGAGTAACAACTTTAGTTAGTGCAAATGATGGTATATGGAATTTAGAATATTTTACTGTTGCATTAAATGAAATACATAAGATAAATACACCAATAGATTTTACAAGTACAAATATTGTAACATCTATTGGTGTAGCTTTATTTGTTTTAATGTGTTATGAAACATATAGAATGCAAATAAAAAATAATATACAAGATGCAACTTATGGTTCAGCAGAATGGAGAAATCCAAAAGATATTGAAAGCAAAAGAGATGATAATTTTGAAAATAATATGATTCTAACACAAACTGAATTAATTAGTAAAAATATGAAAAAAAGTGGAATGAATAGACATGTAATTTTAATAGGAAGACCTGGAACTGGAAAGTCGAGATACTATTTTAAACCTAATATTTTAAGTGCAAATGGTAGTATAATCGTAACAGATCCAAAAGCCGAATTACTAAGAGATTGTGGATATTCCTTAAAGAAAAAGGGTTATACAATTAAAGTTTTAAATTTAGATGAAAAAACAGTTTCAAATTGTTATAATCCTTTTTTGTATATCAAAGAAGTTAGAAATTTTGATACAATACTTGGTAAGGAAATTGATAATAATCAAATACAAGAAGATGATGTTATGACATTAATCAATACACTTATTGCAAATACTAAGGTTGAAGGTATTGATAGTACCACAGGAGACCCCTTCTGGCAAAAAGCTGAAATGTTATATCTTCAGGCAATTTTTTATTATATTATTAGGCGTTATGATAAAAGACAACGTAATTTTACAAATGTACTAAGATTAATTAGATTAAGTAATCCAGATGGTACAGGAGTATCAGAGTTAGATAGACTTTTTACTAAATGGGAAAAGGAAGAACCAGATGCAATAGGTGTAAAACAATACAAGCATTTTAAGGTAGCAGCATCTGCTCCTAAAATGATGAGTACAATTATTATGGTTGCAACTGCAAGACTTGCAGTATTTAATATAAAAGAAGTTGCAGGGCTAACAGATACAGATGATATGGAATTAGATAGAATTGGTATGCCAATAGATGATAATTCACCATTATTAAAAGAAATAAATAAAACTACAGGAAAACATATAGGAAATGGAAAAATAGCATATTTTATTATAACAAAACCAAGTGATAGTACCTTTAATTTTTTAGCAAGTATATTCTATACACAAGTATTTGCAATGATTGATGAAAATGCAAAAAGATGTGGTGGAAGTTTAGCAACTCCACTTGAAATCTACATGGATGAGTGGGCGCAACTTCGGAGAAATACCACGATTTGTAGAAGAATTAGCATATTTAAGAGGGTTGAATGTTGGAATAACAGTTGGACTACAATCATTATCTCAATTGAAAAATCGTTATAAAGAAAATTGGGAATCCGTTTTAGATTGCTGTGATACAACATTATTTTTAGGTAGTAATAGTAAGGAAACATTAGAATATATTGTTGCATTACTGCGGTAAAAAGACATGGTATAAGAAATCTACAGGAAGGACTTATTCAAAACAGGGTTCATCAAATACAAATTGGGATATTGTAGGTAGAGAACTTGCAACTTTAGATGAGTTATCCAAAATGTCTAAAGGTCATTGTATTTTATTTATTTCAACAGTAGGAGCATTTTACTCAAAACTATTTAAATTAAATGAACATCCAAATTATTCTAATTTATATGAGCCATGGTCTGGTAACAATGAAAAAGAATATAATCACAAAAGAGAATTAGAATATAATGAAAATGCAAATTATAAGTTACTCTACGATTCAGGTTTATCTTATGCAATACCAATAAAGAAACCTAGAATTGAAGTAGTAGATAAGAATAATCTAAAAGAGGTTATGAAAAATGGTGTAATACAATATGAAGATTTAGTAGCTTAAAAGTAATTAAATATTTATAAGAGGTAAATCGAATAAAGGTTTATCTCTTTTTTGAATGAATGGAGGAATTTTAAAGTTATGAAAAAAATATTAAAAATTAATAAAATAAAAGAAAAATTAATAATAATAAATGGTGCATTTCTTGCAACATTAATTCTATTTAGTAATAAAGTTTTTGCGGATTCTAATACGTCATCAATAGATGCTTTTATAAACTTTGCATGTGATTGGCTTGTAAAAATAGGTGGAGTTGTTGCGTTAGTTGGTGGTGTAATGTTTGCATTAGGTTGGCAAAGAGAAGATGCAGAAGGAAAATCAAGAGGACTTATGACACTTATGGCTGGTTTTATGTTAGTAGCAATTGCACAATCGAAAAACTTATTTGGATTATAGGAAATAGGGGGACGAAAATTTGAATTTTTTAATTACACTACTATATAGTTTTAAATTTACCGTATTTGGAATTACTTTAGATAGTAGCGATATAATTGGTTCGGTTCAACAATTAACTAATTTTGTGAATGTTCAAAATATAAATATATGGAGTATTGGAAAAACAGTAAATGATTGTGTAGTTCCTATTGCATTAAGTTTACTGATACTTTTCTTTATGATAAATCTAATAAAAAAATCACTAGAAGTAGAAAGAATAAGTTGGGAAAGAGTTGTAATGTCTGTTATATCTTTTTTATTGTTAAAATACTTTATACAAAATGGATATACATTTCTAACAACAATAATGAATGTTGTAAATGAGTTATTTATAAACATTACAAATGTTGTATCAAATGGAGGTACAACAATAAATATTGCAGATACTTTAATAGAGGCTGTACCAGATGGATTCGTAGATAAAATACTTACTTATGGTCTGTATTTCATATTGTTTATTCCATTTATGACTACAATAGTACAAATTTTTACACAAATATTTTTAAGAATAGTAAAACTGATATTTTGCTTTGCCTTTGCACCAATTCCGATAGCACTTGCAGCAGATGATGATGGTAGAAGTAAAGCGATTCAGTTTTTTCTTTTTGCTACAAGTGTTGGGTTAGAAGCAATAATTATATATCTTGCAACAAATATTTATGCAATTGGACTTGCAGGATTAAGTAGTACAGTAGCAGATACAAATGCAATATCCACTATAATTGCAATGTTATTTTTAAATGGAATGTATCTAGCAGTAATACAATATGGAAGTCAATTTGCAGAAA
>CAMUZC010000142.1 GCA_947165105.1 uncultured Lachnospiraceae bacterium
CAATCCCCAATCCCCAAGAGAAATACAAAATAAAATTTATTCTAATTATTTTTTATTTAATTTATTTTAAGCGATAATATAAATTGTTTCTCTATAATAATAATTAATAAATAAATACATAATATTATTCTTTAATATCATCATCTTCTTCATCTACTTTTGCATTTTTCTTTTGTTCTCTTATATAATTTTTAACTGTATTAATTAAATTAAGATCAGCTATTTTATCTGTATCTAATTCTAATTGTTTCGTCAATTTATTCATTTTATGTCTTCTCCAAATTCTATTACATTTTGGTACAATAACTTTTTCTATAATTAAACATATAATAAAATTAACTATAATTAATACCATTATTATATATTTAAATTTGATGGCATGTCTTTCTTTAGAATCTGGATCAATAATACTTAAATAATATCCATCATAAAAAGGATCATCTGGATAAGGAGATATATGAATCAAATTCCTAGAAAAAGCATCAACATAAAAAACAATATATTCAGCATAAATAAATCCTATGATGGAAAAAATAAGCATTCCATAATTATAAAAAATACTTTTTTTAAATGGTTTTCCAGTACAAAAAACTACAGCTAAAATTAAATATTGAGCAAAAGATATATAAAAATTAGTTGAATTATCTATACATTCTTGATATTGGTCTTCCTCTTCCTCTTCCTCATCTGGTGGATTATCACTATTTTCATTCAATTTTTCCTGTGGATCATATCCCCCCTCTGTTACTGTGTCTGATTCTGCTCCTTCTTCCTCATTTTCAGCTTCCTCTTCATCTCCGGTTGCTTCTTCCTCATCTTCTTCTTCATTATTTTCTTCAGTGGGACAAGGCCTTTTTTTAATGTTATCAAATTCACCCCAACATTCTCTTAATTCTGCGAAGATGTCATTTACATCACTTGGGAAATAATAATCTGTCCAGTAATATCCTATAATTTGGAAAATACCTACACATATTGTTTGTAATGCCATTGAAAAAATAATTGAAAAAGAAAAGAGGGATGAAACTGGTCTATGATATGTTAATTTTGGATATGCTGGAGCTAAGGGTATTAAGAAAGCTAAAGGTGTAATTAAAAATAAGTCACTTGCCATAAATTCCCAATCGCTTAAATAAGAATCTATTAAAATAAGTAAAGTAACTGAAATAAACTGGATTAAAGAATATAGTAAAATATATTTGAAAGTTTGAAGACTTGTAACTAAAGCACATTTTCCTTCTTTTAAAACTTCGATAATGCAAGAAATATCTGGAGTTCTAGAGGTGAATGGTGCAGCAATTGAAGCTTCTTCTGTTGATAAGGAAACTCCAACATCAGCAACTTTTAATGCACCACAATCATTAGCACCATCACCACACATTAAAACAGTGAATGATTCCTTTTGTAAAGATTGAACAATTTGAGTTTTATTTTCAGGGGAACAACGAGCATAAATTGAACAATATTTTAATACTAATCTAAATGCATCATGAAAAGCTTTAAATTGGTTCATTTTACTTTTATCATCATTAATAAATTCATTATAATCAACAAGAGATTCCTTTTTTTCACTATTATTTATATTTAATTCGTTAGTATTTTGTGTCATATTATTTTTACCAAATATTTTTTCATATTTTTGATTTAATCTATATAAAGTTTCGAAATTTTTACCAGTAATTGCTATTTCTATTTCACCTTCATCTTGTTGATCATTAAAAGGAAGTGTGGATAAATCTACTTCTAATGTTTCTTCTTCTTGTTCTTCAGATAAAATTGTTTCTTCTTTTATAACTTTTACCAATCCATTTCCTTCATCTTCTAATTGTGTATCTTCTTCTCCTACAATTTGTGGATCTAAACATGATAATCTATTATTAAACGATCCTACTTTAGAAAAACGTTCATTGTTGATGATATTGTTCTCATTATCTTTATCTTTATCTTTATTTTTAACTTTTGGAATTTTTACACCTTCGTTTTCTTCTTCTTCATCTTTATAACTTTCTATAGTTTTCCACACTAATTTTTTCTTTTTTTTTTCTTTTTCTTTTTCAATAGCTAAATTACTTTCATAAACACCAACACTAGATCTAGGATTTTTGTCATTTGTATTTATTATATTATTATCTTGTCCTACATTATCACTTTCAGTTTCTATTTCACAACTATAAACTATAGCATTAGGTTCAATTAAATTACTTTTTCTTCCAACACAAACTGCAGTCATTATATTATCTCCTGTGGCCATTCTTACTCTAATATGGGCATTATGTGATAATCTTCTTAAAGTAGGATTAGTTGCTAGCTTTAATTTATTTTGGACAATTAAAAGACCTAGGAAAACTAATTCTTTTTCACAAAATGTTCTATTTACTTCTAAAGCTTTGGTATAATCCATTTGAATAACTTTGCTTCCCATGGCAAGGACTCTATATCCTCTACTTGTGTAATAATTTAATTGCTCATTAAAATCATCTGGAACAGTCTTTGGCTGACATAATTCTTTAATTTTTTCTGGTGAACCTTTGCAATAGCAAGTAAAATTAGGCAAATTTAAATTTTTTACTAAAGTTGACATTCTTTGTAATTTAGAAGAAAAATCAAATCTTCTAACAATAGCTAATTCATAATGATCAATCATTCTTTTTTTTATTTCTTCATTATCTGGTTCTTTTAAAAATCCAGGAAGTCCTGCCAATTTTTCAGTCAAAGTTTTCTCATCTTTTGGACGAACATAAGTAGTTATTTTTGGATCATAATTATCTGTATCTTCAGGCTCTTCCATTAATTCCCATCCAGTCGATTCAAACATTTCTACATCAATAGGATCTCCTATTAATTTTCCATTAACCCTAGTAATTCCTTGACAACAAGCTAAACATTCAATGTATAATTGGGTTAATTCTCTTGTTTTTGAAATTACATTTTGATTATTTATTTTTTCTTTATAATATTCAAAATTTCTTTTTGATAAAACTTCAACAGAGTCGTGATATTGGCCAAAACTAAAGGTATTTTTAGAACCACTTGCATTTAAAATAATTTGATTTTCATCTTTACTATGCGCTTCAACTGGAAGAAATCCAGCAATATTTAAATGATCTTCGGTTAAAGTTCCAGTTTTATCAAATACGCATATATCTATTCTTCCTGCTGACGTAATTTTGTCACGATTTATGCACATTATTCCCTTTTTTTTAAATCTTCTCTGTGCTATACCTATCCCAACCCCTAGACAACAAGGTAGACTTGGGGGTACTGCTGTGGTAATTAAGTCTAAACCTTGGGTGCATATTTCTTTATAAGCTTCTTTTCTTTCTTTGTCATTGGTTATTTCTCTTGCTTTCTTTATCTTTACTGGTAAAACACTTAAAAATCCAACAACACATAAAACAGCCATAAAAAACATAAATTTAACACTTTCATTAGCGAATTTCGAATCCATTTCAACTGGATATAAAATAGACCTAATTAAATTTCCTTTAACACTATTAAAACCAGTTGAATAAACTAATGCTATAACAGGTTTTTTATTTTCAGGTCTTTTTTGTACAATTTTAGTACCAGCATAAAGGAAATATTTTGAATCATTTTCTTCATCGAAATTTTGTTTAATATTGGGTAGATGACTTTTAATTATAGGTGTAGATTCCCCAGTAAGCATTGCTTCATTAATAATTACTGATCCAGATAATAAAATACAATCACAAGGCATAGCCATACCATCATCAGGTAACTCGAATACATCTCCTGGTACAAGATTTGAACTCTGCAATTCAATCGTATCTTTTTTACCTTCTCCATCTTTTCTGTAAATTTTAACTGGTATAGAATATCTTGC
>CAMUZC010000143.1 GCA_947165105.1 uncultured Lachnospiraceae bacterium
ATCCAATATTCTAAATATTGTTGTGTTTCAACTTGAGATGGAGCAGTAAATTCTGGTTGCCATTTAGAACGTAATTCAGCTAAGAAATTAAATTCATCAGCTACATCTTGTTCGGTTAATTGCCAATCTAGACGCTTTTTTGTATGTGGGTCTCTATGATTAATAGGAATATATGCTTGTTTACCACCTGGATAATGTAAACATAGACCAATTATCTTACAAGTGATTGGATCTAGTGAATTATTAGTTTCGGTATCGACAGCTAATACACCAGTTCTACAAGCTTCAAGAATATAATTATGAAATTCAGTTTTATCTGAAATAACAACAATATTTTTCTTTTGTTTTCCTAAAACTTTTAAAACACGTTCATGAATAATTGAAATTCTTTCATCAATAGAGATTTTATTAGATTTTAATACAGTTTTTATGTCTGATTCAGTAGCTTCTTTTGCCTTAATTAAAGCTAATAAATCATTAATAGATTTTTTCTTGCTTTTATTTAAATCTATATCATCAAATAATCCTAAGATATCCATAAAGTCTCCTTATTTATAAATTAAGAGTGGACTTAATAACTTATAATCCACTCTTTAAATTAATTTAATATTAAATTTAAATTAGAAACCCCAATTGAAATTATTACGTCCACTATTATTAGTAGTTACTGTTGGGTTTGTTTGAGCAGGTTGTTGAACAGTTTGAGCTTGTTGAGCTTGAACTTGTGTTTGAGTTTCTGTTTGAACTGCTTGTTGAGAAACAGTATTTGTTTGAGAAGCTACATTTTGGTTTACATTAGTTTGAGCTGCTTGAGATGTTTGTGGAGTTTGAGTTGCTTGATTTGTTTGAACTGGAGTACTAAACTTACCAGTTGCAATAAACTCTTCCATTTCTTCAGCTGTCTTCTCTACATAAGTAAATCCTTTAGTTCTGAAGTTTGCAAATGCACTGAAATCCTTTGGAATAGATGTATCTGGGAATACTTGAGGTAAAGCTACATCCATTTGATAAGTTGTCTTATCAGCAGTCTTAACCTTAGTTAATGTGAATAAGAAACTACTTAATGGAGCATTTCCTAAAGATACACGCTTAGCATCTAATTGATCAATGAATCCTGCATTTCTTTCCCAAATAGTTGGAACTGGTTCTGATAAAGCTCCAGTTACTGGATCAATATAAGATACTAACATCTTAATATAAACCTTGATTTCTCTCTTCTTAATTATCTTGTGTCCACCTTCAGCTCTAGCTGCCTTACAGAATGGACAACCTTCATCTAAACACTTAATACTTGTAAATCTGTTCTTTAAACCTGTATAACCTTGACTTTGGAATACAGTACCATGAACTGTATTAAACTCAATGTCATCAACAGAATCAAATGCAAATCTTACTAATGCATTCTTAACATTACCTTCAAACTTTAAAAATCTAATACCAGGACCAGCATTACCTGAATCACCGTTAGCTTGAGCAGCCTTTCTAGCTTCATTTTCCTCTACCATTTTCTTGTATTGTGCATAAGTCTTAATTTCTGCCATAATTAATAAAATATCTCCTTATAAATTTTTTGTTCACAATTAATTATACAATGATAATTTGTGATTTTTTACGTTTTATCTCATTTGTACAATTATTTATAGCGTTCCAGAATTCTTCATAATTTAATTCTCCGATATCTTTTTTATCAAGAGGTAATTCTGGTTCATAAAAAATTATACTTTTAGATAAATTCTTTTTTAATGTCTCAGCAAATTCTCTACCATGAACATCATTATCGAACATAATATACAATGTTTTTATTCCTGATTCATTAATTTGTTCAATTTGTGATGGTGATAAATTTCCAAGTGTTGCACATCCTGGAATTCCAAATTGACTTGCTTTTAAAGCATCAAATGGACCTTCAGTTATTACGGCTTTAGTTTCACCATCTCTTATAATATTATATAATCCAAAAACCGGTTTCGGAACGTCCTTATCTAGACAAAATGTTTTTCTATCTATCGAACGAGTGTGCAACATAACTAAATTACCTTTAATATCATAACATGGAAAAACTGCAAGTCGATGTTCAGCATCGTATTTAAGATTAAATCTTTTTGCAGTTTCTCTAGTAATACCTCTGGTTTTAAAATATGGTGTCCAATCTTTAAATTCTTTTAGAATATTTTCATCAATATAAGCTTGATATTTTGAAGAATTATAACTTCGTTCAATATCATCACCTATGATAAACTTCTCACTAGCTTTTACACCATATTTTTGAATTAACCATTGTTTTGCTTCTTCTTCAGAAGTCTCAAAGCAATGAGCCACAAATGTATAAAATGGTCCTTTACTTGAACAAGCAAAGCAGTGATATACTCCATCTGATTCTCTTATATAACAAGACGGTTTTTGTTCTCGACCATTATTATGCACTGGACATGTCACTTTAATTCCAGAGCCTGTTTGACGATATGAAGATAACTTGCCATTATGAATTAATATTTTTATTTCATCTAATATTTCTATTATCGGTTTATCTATAACATAATTATCTACATATATCATAATAATACTCCACTACCAAGGCATATCTTCACTACCGATTTCAAATTTCTCAATAGAAGCCTTTTCAGGAGAATAACTATCTTCAATAGATTGATAATCTTCTTCAGTTGCGATAGTATCACCTTCAACCGGAATATAATTAAATGTTCCTACATTGAAATCGATTTGATATTTTAATTTATCTACTAATGCTCCATCACGAGCTTTAGAAATATGAATTGTAAGAACTTTATCTTGCTTTTCCAACATTAAAATTGTTGTTCCATATTGACTGATCATATCAGAACCAGCAATTTGAGTAGTATTAGGGTCGGCTTTCTTACCATTTTCATCAGTAGAACCAGTTCTATTCATCTGAGAAACTGAAATAATAGGAATTTGAGTTAATACTTGAAGATTTTTAATATCTTTTGCGATATTTGCGATAGCTTCATATCTGTTCTTAGTCTTATATTTACTTTCATCTTCCATTAATGAATATTGATCAATAAATAAAATATCTAAATTATATTTTTTAATAAATGCTCTTAAATCAGAAACAGTTGGATATCTTCCAAGCATATCAGAAGTTAAAACTTTTAAAGTACAATTCATTCCTGGTAATGATTTAATATATTGTTCGTACTCTTTTTGAATAAATAAATCACCACGATTAATACTTGTATTTTGAATATTACCAAACATTGTATCTACACGAGCACCGATCTTATCTTGAGACATTTCTCCTTCATAAAATCCAACATTTAATCCTTGTCTAGATGCTTCAACTGCCATTTTAACTAATAATTGTGTCTTACCTATACCGGTTCGAGCTGCAATAACTAGATTTTCATTTTGTCTATCAATACCACCAATTGCTTGGTCTAATTCAGGTAAACCAGTTGAGATATAATATTTAGATTTATCTTTTGTTTTATCTAAATAATGGTCATATCTAGAAGTATCTTGGAATAAATCGACACAAGTTATACCGACATTATTTGAAGATAAGCTATCATAAGCATTCTTAAACAACTTTTCAGCTTTTTCAGATTGACCATTCTCTAATAATGCCTTCATTTCATTGAATTGAACTCTTAAAAACTCTGCTTTATATTGTTTTGTTAGTTCAGAAACTAAGAATGAATCTGGTTCAGTTACTTCTGTAAATTGAAAATCTGTAAAAATATTTTTAAATGTTAATTTATCTGGTACTCTATTATACTTTTCATAATGGTTTTTGATATATTCAAATTCAGCAGTATAATCAAAGAAATAATCTTTTGT
>CAMUZC010000144.1 GCA_947165105.1 uncultured Lachnospiraceae bacterium
AAAAAGAAAAAATAATATTTACAATTTATAAATGTCTTTAGATGAAAATGATGACGAAAATATTTTTGCTCCAAATGGATCAGATTCAGAAAATAACGCAGAAATGGAAGAAGAAAATCAAGAGGAAAGAGAAGGATTAACTGATAAAGATAGTTGGAAAGTAATTCGTGCCTATTTTAGGCAACATGGATTAGTTTCCCAACAAATAGGCTCATTTAATCAATTTGTTGGGAGAAATATCCAAGAAATAATTGATGAAAATAAAACTATTGTTATTGATCCAGATATTAATTATGAAAAAGCATCTAATGTTATGGATCATACCAAATATGAATTAACTTTTAATCAATCTCGTATAGCTGCTAATCCTCAATTTCTTGAAAATAATAGTAATAATGAAAGAATAATATTCCCAAATGAAGCCCGTGTAAGAAATTTGGATTATTTAAGTAAGTTAAGTTTAGATGTAACTTGGAAAGAAATCAATAAAAATGAAGTAAAGGAAATTCCTCACCCAAATATGAATATAGGAAAAATACCAATAATGGTAAGATCAAAATATTGTTCATTAAATGAAAAAGATGATACAGAAAGAGTAAATGTAAAAGAATGTGAATTTGATCAAGGAGGATATTTTATCATTGGAGGAGGTGAAAAAGTCATTGTTGCCCAAGAAAGAATGGCCACAAATTTTGTTTATGTTTTTAATAAAAAAGAACAAAGTGGATTTTCATGGCAGGCCGAAGTTAGATCTAATATAGATGGATCAAATCGTCCCCCTATTTTATTTTCAGTAAAAATTTCAAAAAAAAATACTCATTTAAAAAATAATTTGGGAGGATTGATTACTGCAAGAATTCCATATGTTAAAGTTGATGTACCAATTATAATTTTATTTAGAGCTCTTGGATTAGAAAGTGATAAAGATATTATGGATTATATAGTTTTTGATGAAAATGATAATACATTTAAGGAACTATTAAGACCATCACTTGATTTTTCAAGTGATTATCGTGGAAAAGAACAGTGCTTAGAATATATAGGAAATAAAGCAACAAAAGGTGAGGAAAAAAGTAGAGAAGAAAGATTAAGAAGAGCTGAAGAAATATTAAGAAAAGATATGTTATCTCATATATCAATAGAAAGAGGTAATGAAAGCAAAAAAGCATATTTTATAGGATATATGATATATCGTTTAGGTAATTGCTCTTTAGGTAGAGCTTTTGGTGATGATAGAGATCATTATGGTAAGAAAAGATTAGATATGTCAGGAGTATTATTATCCGGTATTTTTAGGCAATTATTTAGAAAATTTGCAAAAAAAGTAGAAACAAATATAAGGGAACAAATTAAAAATACAAAAGATGGTAGATGTAATTTAGAATCAGCTTTTGATAAAAATATAATAACAAATGGAATGAAATATTCTTTAGCTACAGGAAATTGGGGTCAAAATAGAGTTGGGCAAGTTCAAAAGACAGGTGTTGCTCAAGTTTTACAAAGATTAACTTTCATGTCATATTTATCTCACTTAAGAAGATTAAATACTCCGTTAGAAAAAACAGGAAAAATTACAAAACCGAGACAATTACATAATACGCATTGGGGAATGCTTTGCCCCGCAGAAACCCCTGAAGGTCAAGCGTGTGGTTTAGTTAAAAATTTATCTTTAATGACTTTTGTTTCAGTTGGAACTCCAGCAAAAATGATTCAAGAAACATTGGACAATTTCCCGAATTTCCAAAAATTAAGTGAGGTACACCCGTCGGATATACGAGGTAGAAATAAAATATTTATTAATGGATCATGGATAGGTATTACAGATAATCCAGAGGAAATTATGAAAGGATTATTAAGAAAAAGAAGAAATGGTACTATTTCTAAAGAAATATCAATTGTAAATAATTTTGTCAATAAAGAAATTAGAATTTACACAGATAGTGGAAGAACTCAAAGACCCTTATTTATTGTTGAAAAATATAAAAATAAAAAGAATAAAGATGCTTTAAGATTAAAAATAACTAGTGGCAATTTAAAAGATTTAGAAGATAAAAAAATTAATTTCGATCAATTAGTAGAAGATGGAATAGTTGAATATTTAGATGTTGAAGAAGAGGAGTCTTCAATGATAGCAATGAAAATAAGTGATCTAGTTAATCTTAAAGATTATTGTTTTACCTATACTCATTGTGAAATACACCCTGCAATGATTTTAGGTGTTAGTGCTTCAATAATACCATTCCCTGATCATAATCAATCTCCGAGAAATGTATATCAAAGTGCTATGGGTAAACAGGCAATCGGTATTTATTCCACTAATTTTAATATGCGTATGGATACTTTAGCTAATTTACTATTTTATCCGCAAAAGCCTTTAGTTGTTACTCAATCTATGGAATTTTTAAAATTCAAAGATTTACCAGCAGGTATAAATGCAATAGTTGCAATTATGTGTTATACTGGATATAATCAAGAAGATAGTCTTATAATGAATCAAAGTTCTATTGATAGAGGATTATTTAGATCAGCATTCTTTAGAACGTATCATGCCGAAGAAAAAAAAGAAGCAAAATTAAAAAGCGAAACATTTGAAATTCCTGATAAATATAATTGTAGTGGATTACGTCACGGAAATTATAGTAAATTAGATTGTGAGGGATTAATTGCCCCTGGTACAAGAGTAAGTGGAGATGATATCATTATAGGGAAAACAGGGTTAGTTTTAATGGATGATGATGAAGCAAATGAAGAAAGTAATTCAAAAAAAAAGCAGGATATTTCTGAAGCTATTAGACCAAGTGAAAGTGGTATAATAGAATCAGTAATGTTAACAACGGATAGACAAGGATATAAAATGGCTAAAGTTAAATGTAGAAGTGTAAGAGTGCCCCAAATTGGAGATAAATTTGCCTCTAGACATGGTCAAAAAGGTACCATTGGTATGACGTATAGACAAGAAGATCTCCCATTCACAATAGAAGGAATTACACCAGATGTTATTGTCAATCCTCATGCTATTCCTTCTCGTATGACCATTGGTCACTTAATAGAATGTCTCAGTTCAAAAGTTGCCGCTTTGAAGGGTCTAGAAGGGGATGCAACACCTTTCACTGATGTAACAGTTGATGATATTTCTAGTCATTTACATGAATTAGGATATCAAAGATATGGAAATGAGACTGTATATAATGGATTTACGGGAAGAAAACTTGATATGCTTATTTTCTTTGGACCTACATATTATCAAAGATTAAAGCATATGGTAGATGATAAAATATTTTCAAGGGCAAGGGGTCCAGTTCAAATTTTGACTAGACAGCCCACTGAAGGTAGAGCACGTAGCGGAGGATTGAGATTTGGAGAAATGGAAAGGGACTGCATGATATCTCATGGAGCTTCTCTATTTCTTAAAGAAAGATTGGTTGATGTTAGTGATAAATATAGAATTCATGTTTGTGAGGAATGCGGGCTAATTGCTCAAGCTGATTTACAATCACAAAAATTCTCTTGTAAACATTGTAGAAATAATAATTATTCAATTTCGCAAGTAATTATTCCTTATGCTTGTAAATTGTTGTTCCAAGAATTAATGGCAATGCATATTACTCCAAGAATGAATTTAGGAAATTTGAAATAGAATAATTAAATTAAGATGTAATCTTAAATGAATTAAATATAATAAATATTTATGGAAAATATTTTTAATTTTTATTTAATTAAATATTAATTAATATTTACAATAAAAGATTTTATAATTTGAACATGGGGATTGGGAATTGGGGATTGGGGATTGGGGATTGGGGATTGGGGATTGGGC
>CAMUZC010000145.1 GCA_947165105.1 uncultured Lachnospiraceae bacterium
GATAGTGAAGAACAAAGATTAATTCACCAAACCGAAGACGTTGAAAAAAATATTGTTGAATTAAAGAAAAAAGTTGAAAATGCAAATGAAGATATTTCTGAATTAATTGATAAAGAAAAAGAAAATTTCAGAGAATTAAAAAAGAATTTCGAAGAAAATGTTGAAAATTTCAGAAAAGAATTTTTGGAAAAAGCTCCAAAAACTTTGGAAAAATTCGATGATGAAGAAGTTGAAAATGCTTATAAAATTATGGATGAATTTTATTCTCGTACTATAGAATTAGAAGAAAAAAAGAAAAAAAATAATGATATGGAATTGCTATTAAAAATACCTTTATCAACTAACAAACAGATTAGTGATTGCTTAAATGATCTTAAATTATATAAACAATTATGGGATTATATTGCTTTCTTCCATAGAATATTTGAAAATTGGAGACAAATTAAAATGGATAAAGTAAATGCTGGTAACTTGAGTGATGATATTGGAGAACTTAAAAAAGCTCTTAAATTAAATGTTAAAAAAGAAATAAAATCAGGAGTGCCTGCTTATAATTCTTTATTAAAGAGAACTACTGAAATGGATGATACAATACAATGTATTATGCTATTAAAAGATAAAGCTATAAAACCTCGTCATTGGAAACATCTAAATCAAATTATTAAAAAATCAATACCATATGATTCTCCAGATTTTAGTTTTGATTCTTTGCTAAAATTAGAAATTTATAATTATAAAGAATCTGTAGAAGATGAGAAAACAACAGCAGGAGAACAAGAAAAAATTGAAGCTAAATATAATAAAATTGATAAAACTTGGCAATCAGAAAAATTCAGAATGTCAAATAACTTAAATAAAAAAACATATGATTTTTACTTATTTGATCATGCACAAATGGATATTGTCATTGAAAATTTAGAAAAAGATCAAAATATTTTAATTCAAATGTCTCAAAAAAAAGGTTTTTTAGAAAATTTTGAAAAAATGGGAGAACAAATTAATCAAAAAATGGAACAATTAAAAACTGTTAATGATGTCATCAAACAATGGTTGAAATTCCAAAAAAATTGGGAAAAATTAGAAGTTATTTTCTTAAAATCTGATGATATCCAAAATAAATTAAGAAATGAATATACACAATTTAAAGAATTAGATGCTAAATTTAGAGAAGAAATGAAAAATGCTTATGATTATAATACTATGATTGATGTCTGTACAATGGAAAGAAAAGCTGTTATAGATGAAATGAGTGAAAGTATTGCTACTTGTCAAAATGCTTTAGATAATTATTTAGAAACTAAAAAAAAAATATTCCCAAGATTTTATTTCGTTTCAAACGATACATTACTTAACATGCTTGCAAGTGCAGATTATCCAAATTTAATTAATAAAAATGTTAAGGATTGTTTCGATGGTATTAAAGCTTGGGAAATGAAACCATTAGATGCTAAAAATAAATCAGATACAATTACAGCAATGCTTTCAGCATATAATAACGAAGTAGTAAACTTTAAAGAAGAATTTGTGTGCAAAGGATCTTTAGTCGAAGTTTATTTAGGAGAATTTGAGCAAAAAATGAAAGATACATTAGCAGAAATATTAGTAGAAGCCTATGGAAGTGTAAATTATAATACTGCAACTGGAAATCCAGATAAATTAAAGGATGATAGACATATGTGGCTTAATCCCTTCCCAGCACAATTAGCTTTATTAGTTACTCAAGTTGTTTGGACAGAAGAAGTTGAACATGCTTTAGAAGTTACAGAAGGTGGAGACGATGGGGCTCTTAAAGAATATTATAATTTATCAGTTAAAAGAATTAATCATTTAATCGACAGAGTAAGAGATGAACCCTTAGACAAAGATTTAAGAACTAAAATTATTACAATTATTACTATTGATGTCCATAGTCGTGATGTTGTTGAAGGATTTTCAAAAATGAAACCAGCAATAGATACTTCTAACTTTAATTGGAAAAAACAATTAAGATTTAAATATATTCCAGAAAAGAAAACATGCGAAATATTAATATGCGACTTTAAAACATCATATTCATTTGAATATATAGGTAATACAGGTCGTCTAGTTATCACTCCATTAACAGATAGATGCTATATTACATTAACTCAATCATTAAATCTTATTTTAGGAGGAGCCCCTGCTGGCCCTGCAGGTACCGGTAAAACTGAAACAGTCAAAGATCTTGGGCGTAATTTGGGTCTTGGTGTTATAGTTAATAATTGTTCAGAACAAATGGATATCGAGACTACCGCTCGTATTTTCAGTGGTTTATCCCAAACTGGATTCTGGGGATGCTTCGATGAATTTAATCGTATTTCAATTGAAGTTTTATCTGTCGTTTCAACTCAAGTTAAATCAGTTTTAGATGCTATGAGAGCAGGAGTTAATACTTTTGTTTTTGAAGGAAGTGAAATTAATCTTGTTAATACCGTTGGTTTCTTCATTACTATGAATCCTGGTTACGCAGGAAGAACTGAATTACCTGATAATCTTAAAGCATTATTTAGATCTTGCGCTATGGTTGTTCCAGACCTTAGAGAAATTTGCCAAAATATGCTTATGTCTGAAGGTTTCTCTAATGCTAAACCAATTGCTGCTAAATTTATTACTCTATATACTTTATCAAGAGATCTTTTATCAAAACAAAAACATTATGATTGGGGTCTAAGAGCTATTAAATCTTTATTAAGACAAGCAGGAGGACTTAAAAGATTACCTGCAAATAAATCAAAAAATGAATTTTATATTATTATGAAAGCTCTATTTGATTTCAACAAAGCTAAAATTGTTCCTGATGATTTAATAATATTTGAAAGATTATTACAAGATTTATTCAAAGAAGGAAAAGATGGAGACGGAAAAACAGGAGTCAAAGAAGAAGATATAAATCAAGAAATAAATGCTAAAATTGATGAAGCCACTGAATGTCCAGAAGTAGGTCTACAAAAAGATACTTCATTCACAACAAAAACTCGTCAATTAAAAGAAACTTTAGAAGTAAGACATTGTTTGTTCGTTTTAGGAGCCCCAGGTAGTGGTAAAACATCGGTATGGAAGACATTATTTTATACAAATATGAAATTCTTAGGTGAAGAATCTGGCCATGAAAAATTATCTCCAAAAGCTATTACAGGAAATGAATTATTTGGTTATGTAGAAGATAAAACAAAAGCCTGGAAATATGGTATTCTTAGTTCTATCATGAAAAAAATGTGCAAAAACGACCCACCATATAAAGAAACTCAAAAAAATAAATGGATTATTTTAGATGGAGATATTGACCCAAATTGGATTGAATCTTTAAATACAGTTATGGATGACAACAAAGTTCTTACTTTAACAAATGGTGATAGATTCCCTCTAGATGAATATATGAGATTATTATTTGAAGTTTCAAATTTAAGAAATGCTACTTTAGCAACTGTATCCCGTGGTGGTGTTTTATATATTAATGAAAAAGATATAGGTATTACACCATTCTTTGATAAATGGGTCAAAAATCAATTTAGTGATCCTAGACATCAAATTACTAAAAGAGTTTTGCAAGAATTTTTCAAAACTACTTTTGATAAAGTTAAAGATTGGAAAGGGGAATATGTTGCACCTATTGTTGAAATTGCATTACTACAAAGCTTTTGCACTATTTTCCAAAATTTAATACATAAATTAGACAATAAATTTAATGATATGGATGACGAAAGAAAAGCACTTGTAGTTGAAGCTATATATTTCTTTAGTTTCATGTGGGGAGTTGGTGGAGGTCTTAAAAATAGAAAAGAAATGCATAATCATG
>CAMUZC010000146.1 GCA_947165105.1 uncultured Lachnospiraceae bacterium
TAGATATACAGGGAAAAGTATTTTCTATAAACGTAAATGAAAAAATAGAATTAGAAGAAATTGATTATAGAGATAATAATGCAGTTATAAATGAAAAATTAAGTCGATTTTGTAATAACGAGGTGTTAGAAAAATCATTAGTTAGAGGGAGCTTTTTAGGAAGTGGATCACTTAATAATCCAGAAAAAATATATCATTTAGAAATTATTTTAAACTGTGAAAAAAATGTGGAAAAGATATTAGAAATATTAAAAAAATATGACATAAAAATGAAAAAATTAAACAATACGTTGTATTTGAAAGATGGAGAAGAAATTTCTAAGTTTTTAGCTTTTATAGGTGCTAATTCTGCTGTCTTAAAGTTTGAAGAAATTAGAGTAATTAGAGATATGAGAAACAATGTAAATAGATTGGTAAATTGCGAAACGGCTAATTTAAATAAAACAATTAATGCCGCACTTAAACAGATAGAAGATATAAAGTTTATCAAGAAAATGAAAAGATTCAATGAACTACCTGAAAATGTGCGAGAGGTTGCGGATTTAAGATTAGAATATCCAGAAATTTCCCTAATAGAATTAGGAAAATTGTTAAGTAATCCGGTAGGAAAGTCTGGTGTTAATTATAGATTGAAAGTAATTAGCAATTTTGCAGAAGAATTAAGGAAGGGGTAATTAATGAAATCAGTTGGTATTTATATACATATTCCATTCTGCAAACAAAAATGTAAGTATTGTGACTTTACTTCTTTTTCATGCATGGAAGATAAATATGATGAATATTTTAAATATCTACAACAAGAGATATCAGAAAAGTCTGAAGAATTAAGCAATGAAAAAATTGAAATTGATACTATTTATATAGGTGGAGGAACTCCTTCAATTGTTCCAGCAGAATATATTGAAAGTATTATAAAGTTACTATCAGTAAAATTTAAAGTATCAAAAAACGCTGAAATTACAATAGAAGCAAATCCTGGTACAGTTGATAAAGAAAAGTTGGAAAAATATATAAATGTCGGCATCAATAGGATAAGCATAGGTTTGCAATCTACCAATGATAATTTGCTAAAAATGCTTGGAAGAATACATACATATAATGAGTTTGAAAAAGTATTCGATGAGGCAAGAATGGTTGGATTTAAAAATATTAATGTAGATTTAATGATAGGCTTACCAAATCAGACTATTGATGATGTTCATGAATCTCTTGAAAAAATTATAAAAAAATCTCCTGAACATATTTCAGTTTATTCATTGATTGTTGAGGAAGATACCAAAATGTTTGATTTAATTGAAAGTGGAAAGCTAGAGCTGCCAAGCGAAGAGTTGGAAAGAGAAATGTACTGGAAGGTGAAAAATGTTTTACAAGAAAATGGATATACCCATTATGAAATTTCAAATTTTGCAAAGCAAGGGTATGAATCGAAACACAACTCAAATTGTTGGAAACAGCATTCTTATTTAGGTTTTGGTGTAGCCGCACATTCATATTATGATGGAATGAGGTATTCTAATATTACGGATATAAATAGATACATTGAAAATTATAAAAATGGAAAATCTATTTATAATGTAGTTTTTCATGAAAAGCAGTCTAAAGAACAGATGATGAAAGAATATATGTTGTTGGGACTGAGAAAAATTGACGGGGTAAAAATAAGCGAGTTTAAAGAAAAATTTGTGGATAATCCGTTATATATTTTTAGAGAACAATTAAATAAATTAGTGGAACAGGATTTAATAGAAGTTTCAGAAAATAATATTTATTTAACAGATAGAGGTTTAGATTTAGCAAATGTTGTGTGGATGGAATTTGTTTAATTTCGAAAAATAGAAGTTTTTGATTAATATACAAAACAGTTGAAAAATAAGCAGAAACAGTATATAATATTATTACCTTTTTGCAAATACCCAGAATAAATAATTTAAGAAGGGAATGATTTATATGAAGACTTTTTTCGCTGTTGTACTTATCTGCTACGCCATTATAGTTGCTGCCTTTGCAGCATATGTTTTTTATAAGGTTGTTTCAGATGGACGGCGTCGCAAAAACAGGGAAAAAGAAAATTCAGAAAAAATTAGCAAATAGTATTGACATTTGCTAACATAGGGTATAGAATATTAGCAGTCTTAATAAAAGATTGCTAATATTTTTTTATTTTAGACTTAAAAACACATAAAAATTCAAGCAATAAAGATAATATAAATGAAAAGTTATATTATAAAAATTCACTAAAAAAGAGGTGAAAGGTTTGCTAAGCGATAGAAAAAAACGCATTTTACAAGCTATAGTAGATGAGTATGTTGATACAGCAGAACCGGTAAGCTCTGGAGCTATTTCACAAAAGCATGGAATTGATTTTAGCAGTGCAACAATAAGAAATGAAATGGCGGAACTTGAGAAAGAAGGATATCTAGATAAAGTTCATACATCAAGTGGAAGAGTTCCATCAGCAAAAGGATACAGGCTATACGTGGATGAGCTGTTGAAAGAACAAAATTTATCATTGGAAGAAACAAAATACATCAAAGACAAACTAGAAATTAAGGTAAATGAAATTGAGGAATTAACCAAAATAACCACAAATACTTTATCAGAAATAACTCATTATACAACAGTTGCAATAGGTCCAAAAGGAGCGGGGCAATTAATTGAAGAAATTAAATTCGTTCTGTTAGGAACTAGAATGTTAATGTGTGTAATAGTTACAGATGGTGGTTTAGTAAAAGAGGCAATAATTAAGTTTGATGAAGATATAAGAGATGATCAAGTTCAAAACTTAAACTATATTTTTAATGCAAAATTGAAAGGAAAGCCTTTTGAAAAAATTGATAAACCATTAGAAGAATACATTTTTTCAGAATTAAATTATAGTATTGAAGTTATTAAAACAATAATTGAACAAATTAACAAAGTGATTGAAGAAGAAGAAAATATTTATTACGAAGGAACAAATAAAGTGTTTGAACAGCCAGAATTTCAAGATGTTCAGATGGCAAAAAATTTCCTTAATATTCTCGATAAACGAGACTTAGTTGTAGATTTACTTAATTCGGAATTCGCGGATGACATCAATGTTTATATAGGTGATGAAGACGATGAAGATGGATTAAAGGATTTCAGTGTTATTACTTTCAAACAGAAAATAAATGATAAGGAAATGGGAACTATAGGTATTATAGGACCTAAAAGAATGGATTATTCAAAAGTCATTTCTGTTATGAAATATATAAAAGGTTTAATGGGAAATGGAGGGAAAGAGTAAAGTGGCAAATAATACAATAGAAGATAATTTAGAAGAAAATGAAGTTAGCATTGAACTTTTAAATAGTCTAAAAGCAAAGTTAGAATCTCAAAAAGCAGAGATTGATGATAAAGAAGATAGACTAAAAAGATTAATGGCAGAGTTTGATAACTTCAAAAAAAGAAGTGCAAAAGAAAGAGAAGGTTTATACAACTCTTTAGTATCTGATATTGCTATTTCTTTATTACCAGTTATTGATAATTTAGAAAAAGCAGTTAGTGTTAAAACAGAAGATAACAATTATAAAATAGGAGTTGAACTTGTTTTAAAACAATTTAAAGATGTTTTAAAAGCAAATGGTATCAATGAAATAGAGGCTGTTGGAAAAACTTTTGATCCTCAATTGCATGAAGCCGTTGGTTCTGTAGATGACCCTGAACTTGGAGTTCAAGAGATTAAAGAAGAATATAGAAAAGGCTATATGATTGGTGATAAAGTAATAAGACATTCTTTAGTCGTTGTTGCTAATTAAGATTTT
>CAMUZC010000147.1 GCA_947165105.1 uncultured Lachnospiraceae bacterium
CCCAATCCCCAATCAAAAATAATTATTAAAAATTTAATATTTAAAAAATTAATAAAAAAATTATTAATTTAAAAATTATTATTTTTTTATTTTTATATAATAATATAAATTTATTTAAATATTTGTTGTTATTTAATAAAAAATATATATTCATTAAATAAGAATGTGTAATCCAAATAAGATTTTGATTCAAAGAAATTATCATTAAAAGAAATAATAGCAGATTATTTTATAATTAAAAAGGTTGAATAACTTTACTTGAAATCATTGATCCAAAGGCACCATCAGGTTTTGTAGAATAAGTTACATCTGCAGCATTATCCCAAACTTTTTCATCTACCCCAATTATTTTTTCATTTTCGTATGAAACTCTAGTAGAACCCATATTGTATTGCCTTTTATTGTTAAGAATCCCTTTTTCTCCAAAATTACCTTCAAATGAACTTGTTCCTCCTTCCATTTGATATTGGGTTGAAGTTAAAGCTTGTCCATCAACCCCAAATGTTCCTTCTGGTCTTACTCCATTTGAAATACTTGCATCTCTAAAAACAGTTTTTAATACTCTAGTTCCTCCATCAATAGTAGGTAAAACACTATTTTTAATTATAGACGGTCTTATTGTTGTTCCAGCATTAATTTCTTGATGTACTCCTTCTGCTGATATTCTTGAAGTACTTTCTATTCTAATATTGAGTCCATCTTCACCTTTAAGACCAATTTCTCTATTATCTCCTACTATTTCAGGTTTAAATTGAGTAGGTTTATAATCAGTAGGTAATTCACTATCTCTGACTATAGATTGTTTTACTGATATTCCACTCATAACTTCCTTTTCTATTTTAGTTCCTTGGAATGAAACAGGTAAATTTTTTATTCCTTGATCTATAGCCTGATGAACTTGTTCGCCTTGGAAAATAGTAGGTTTAATGCCTTCCTGGAGAATTGGTTTAACTTTAATATGAACTGGTTGTATAATATCTTTAATAATAGGTTGTATTACTTTTTTAGTTGTATTTTTTGTTTCTTTTCTTATTTCTTGAGCTATTTCTTTTTTTGAAATATGCTGTTCTTCTCTCATTATATATGGCTGTACTTCAATTTTTTCAGATTCCTCTACTTTTGTTTGGGTAATAGGGGAAATTTCTCTTTCTGTTTTATGTTCCTCAATTCTTTGAACATAAGGTTTTACAATAACTTTTTCAAGTTGTTTAACTTCTCTTCTAACCTGAGGAGCTACTTCTTTTCTTGTTATATGCTGTTCTACTCTTTCTATCAAAGGTTGAATTTCTATCTTCTCTATATTTTCAATTTTATTTTGTGTACTTGGGGCTATTTCTCTTTGAGTAATATGTTGTTCTATTCTTTCTACCATTGGCTGTATAATAGTTTTTTCAATATTTTGAGTTTCATTCTCAACACTTGGGGCTATTTTATTTTGAGTTATATGTTGTTCTTCTCTTTGAATCATAGGTTGAATTACTTGCTTCTCAATATTTTGAACTTCTCTTTGGACAGAAGGTACCATTTTATTTTGTGTTATATGTTGTTCTACTCTTTGTATTAAAGGTTGAATTACTTGTTTCTCAATATTTTGTTCTACCCTTTCAACTCTAGGAGCAATTACAGTTTTATCAATAGTTTGAATTTCTCTTTGGATATAAGGTTCAACTACTTGCTGCTTTATTATTTTATTTTCTTTTTGTGTAATTTGTTGTATAATAGGCTGTTTTATAGTTTGTGTTTCTTTTTGAATTATAGGTTGAATAATAGGTTGTTTTACATGTCTTACTTCATTTTGGATAATAGGTTGAACTATCTTTTGGGTAATATGTTGAACTTCTGTTTGAATATATGGTTGAATTACTGCTTGCTTTATAGTTTTTGTTTCCCTTTTTGTAATTGGTTGTACGATAGGTTGTCTCACATGTTTTTCTTCTCTTTGTATAACAGGCTCTATTATAGTTTGAACTATGGTTTTTGTTTCACTTCTTACTGAAGGCTGTATAATATTTTGTGTTTGATTAACTATTTCCTTTTGAATCATTGGGACTATTTCTGTTTTTGTTATATTTTGTATTTCTGTTTGAACTGAAGCTTGAATTTCTGTCTGATTTATATTTTGTACTTCTTTTTGAACATAAGGAACATATTTTTTTTTTGTAATATTTTGAACTTCATTTCTTGTGATTGGTTCTATGATATTTTGATTTATATGTTGTTCTTCTTTTTGAACCATTGGGACATATTTTCTTTTAGTAATATTTTTAACTTCAGTTCTTGTGGTTGGTTCTACGATATTTTGAGTTATGTGTTGTTCTTCTTTTTGAACCATTGGGACATATTTTCTTTTTGTTATATTTTGTACTTCTGTTGTTGTAGATGCTGCTACTTGGTTTTGTGTTATATGCTGCTCTTCTTTTTGAAGATATGGAGTATATTGTATTTTTTCAATATTTTCAACTTTAGTTTCAATTCTAGGAACTATTTCTTTTTTAATTGTATGAGCCTCTTCTTTTAAAATTAATGGGACTACCTTTGTTTTTGTTATTTTTTGAACTGACACTTCTTTTTTCGGGAATATCTCATTTTGAGTATAATGTTTTTCTTCTCTCATAAGTATTGGTTGTATTTCCCTTTTTACTATAGGTTGAACTTCTTTTTGAATTATTGGTTGAATTTCTCTTTTAATAATAGGTTGAATCTCCCTTTGAATTACAGGTTGAATTTCCCTTTCTACAACGGGTTGAATTTCATGTTGAGTAATAGGCTGAATTTCTCTTTGGACAATAGGTTGAATTTCTTTTTGAATAATTGGTTTTATTACAGTTTTTATAATGGGTTGAATTTCTTTTTGGATAATATGTTGAACTTTATCTTGGAGAATAGTTGCTCTATTATAAATTTTTAAATTATCAAGATCTTCCCCTGTTGTTGAAATAGTATTTGTGGCCATACGAGATATTTCTTCATATCCCATTCTAATTCCTCCATTATCTGGTTTTGTAGAATAATTTACATCCACAGCTTTATCTCCAACACCTCCTCCAACTCCCATCACTTTCTCAGAGCCAGAAATAGTCGTTTCTTCGCCAGAAATTTGTCCAAATCCTATTCCATATCTATTAGTAGTTGTTGTTGTAGTAGTAAAAGTTTTTGCACCTAAACCAATATTGTTATCTGGTTTTGTAGAATAAGTTACATCAACAGCATCTTCTCCTATACCTCCTCCTACTCCCAAAACATTTTCAGTTTGAGAGACTTCTCTTCCTTGAGAGGCAAATTCTTTAGTAATTGTATTATATGTTGGAGAGCCTAAACTTATATTTCTGTTTGGTTTGGTTGAATATGTAACATCGAGGGCATTATCACCAGCACCTCCTCCTATACTCATAATACTCCCTGTGTGAGATATTGCTCCAGAAGACATTCCTTGTCCAATTCCAACATTATATTTTGTATTAATTTCGGTAATTTTTGTTTGTGATAAAGGAACACCTTTATTATCGGGTTTTGTTGAATATGTAACATCTGCTGCTTCATCACCAACTCCTCCCCCAACACTCATTACATTTTCAGGTAAATCTTTTACCTCATTTCCTGGCTCTTCCAGTATTGTCATTGTTTGAGTAGCCATTTCTTAATTAAAAAAATAATTATTATAATTATTCTGGCATTTATTTAAATAATTTAATTAAAATAAAATATTTAATATTTAAATTTTTTATATTATAATATTTAATTATTAATATTATTTTTGAAAAATATATTGGGGATTGGGGATTGGG
>CAMUZC010000148.1 GCA_947165105.1 uncultured Lachnospiraceae bacterium
AATCCCCATTTAAAAATTATTTTTTATAAAAATTATAAATCATTATTATATATTATATATCATAAATAATTTACATTTAAAATATTAAATAATAAAATAATATATAAAATCAAAAAAATGAGTTCATTCAATAAATTGTTTTTATCCTTGATTTTAATAAGTTTCATTGTTTGCCGTAATGAAGACCCTGATGCACCACCAATGGCAGATTATGAAATAGAACATATAGATATTCTAAGAAAAAATGCAGCAGAATGTACTTTATTTTTAAATAAAAATGATGCTTTTCCAATTAAAGAACCCGGAAAAGTTCTTTTAATAGGTTCTGGAGCCCGTGATACTTTAGAAGGAGGAGGGGGCTCAGGTGCTATGGAATCTAGATACTATACAACCTGTGAAGAAGGTTTAGAAGCAGCCGGATTTACTATTGTATCAAAAGATTGGTTTGATAAATTCCAAGAATTTAAAAATGCCAAACATCCAGAATTTGTTAAATATATATTCCAATTAGCAGAAAAATATGATTGTACTGCTGATCATATGTCATTTGGATATAATGAACCTCATCCTGAATATGATATTCCATTAGATAATTATGAAGCTGATATAGCCATATATGTAATAGCAAGAATATCTTCTGAAGGTAATGATAGAACAATTACAAAAGGTGATTTATATTTAACAGATTCAGAAGTCAGAGATATATTATATCTAAATAAAAAATTTGAAAAGTTCATGTTAGTATTAAATACTGTTGGACCTGTTGATTTATCCCCAGTAAAAGATGTTTCAAATATTTTATTATTAACTCCTTTAGGAGTAGTAACTGGAGATATTTTAGCAGATATAATATTAGGAAAAGCAAATCCAAGTGGAAAATTATCTACAACATGGGCGGCAGTAAAAGATTATAAATTTATAGAAGAATTTGGAGGTATTGATAATGTGAGATATGTAGAGGGGGTATATGTTGGGTATAGATATTTCGATAGTGCTAATGTTAGACCATTATATCCTTTCGGATATGGTAAATCATATACCGAATTTTCAATAACTAAAGATTCAGTAAGTAATAAAAAAGATATAATAACTATAAAAGCAAAAGTAAAAAATGAAGGCAAATATAATGGAAAAGAAGTAGTTGAAGTATATGTATCCCCATCTCAGCAAAATAAGGATAAACCTTATCAGTCATTAGTTGATTTCAAAAAAACAAAAGAATTAGAACCTAATGAAGAACAAACTTTAACTTTAACATTTAGATTAAGTGATGTAGCAAGATATGACGTTGAAACAGCTAGTTATATTTTGGATAAAGGTACTTATATAGTACGTGTGGGTAATAGCTCAGATAAAACTAGTGTTTTCTGCATTATAACATTAGATGAAAATATTACTACAGAAAAATTGAAAAATGTTGGGGGAGAAAGTGATTTCGGTGATTTAGAATTAAGTGTACAATATAGAGATGATTTAACCAATGTAGAAAAAATTAAATTAACAAAAGATGATTTTACTACAAAAGAAGTAAAATATGACTATTCTCCAAAATATAACGAATTAATTACAGGTTTAAGCATGGAAGACGTAGGAAAAGTTTGTATTTGCAGTTTTAATGGAGTTTCACATTTATTTGGTGAAGCAGGTGAAACAGTGCAAGATATACCTGAGATTAAAAATTATTTAATTTTAGCTGATGGTCCCGCTGGTTTAAGACTTGTTAAAAAATATGGAGAAGATGAAAAAGGAAAATATAGACTTTGTGTAAATCCTATTGAAGAAAGATTAATAGATTATTTTTCCAAAGAAGAATATGCAAAATTAGACACCTTAGAAAACAATAAAGATAGAAAAGGTGAAGTTCATTACCAATATGCAACAGCTATTCCAATAGCAACAGCTTTAGCCCAATCTTTCAATGAAGATTTCCTTGAAACCGTTGGAAATTTAGTTGGAAAAGAAATGGAAATTTTCGGTGTTAATTTATGGTTAGCACCCGGATTAAATATCCATAGAAATGTTTTATGTGGTAGGAATTTCGAATATTATAGTGAAGACCCCCTTGTTTCAGGAAAAATGGCTGGAGCTATAACTAGAGGTGTACAATCTCACCAAAAAAGAGCTACTACTATTAAACATTTTGCTTGTAATGGACAAGAATTTAATAGATTTAATAGTAATTCAATTTTATCTGAAAGAGCTTTGAGAGAAATTTATCTAAGAGGATTTAAAGTAGCTATTGATAGTTCAAGTCCTTTCGCTTTAATGACTTCATATAATTTAATTAATGGTATTCATGCTTCAGAAAGAAGTGAATTAGTTAGAGATGTTATAAGATCAGAATGGGGATATGAGGGCTTAGTTATGAGTGATTGGTTCAGTTCTGGTAGTACCCCTATAGGTTTGGCTCATCATCCTGCACAATATGCAGTTAATAATATTATGAATGGAAATAACTTACAAATGGGAGGAGGAGAAAAAGATTATAATTTAGTTATGGAAGCCTATAGAGAAGGAAAAATAACTAAAGAACATTTATATGAATGCGCTTCTAAAGTATATGAAATTATTCAAAATTTAAACCAATAAATAAAATAGAAATATTTGTACCAATATAATTGAAAAATTTAATTAATATTAAAGGTAAAAAAAATATCAAAATTAAATTAAGTAAGAAATTTTTTATTTTTATTTTTTTTAAAATTTTCAAAAAGTAATTTTCTTTAAATATAATATTATAAAAAATATTTTTATGTTTTTATTTAATATTATCAACAACCGACCACATATTTTCAACTTGTTCAATTCTATTACATTGGACTTCAGCAATTTTATCTTCTTTCATATCATAAGGTAATATTTTTTGATATCTTCCATAAGGTAAATAATTATTAGCACACATTTCATACTCATGTCCAAAATCATTAAAATAATCAATTAAATTACTAGATAATAATTTACCAGTTTGGTCGTGTCTTATTAAAAATGGTTCATTACTAGGTACAGGAGTTCCTTCAACTTCTAATCTTTTTTCAGGATTAATATGCTCAATAGTCCAACAATTGAAAAAAGATTCTTCTGAACTTATTAATACTTCTTGGTTTCTACTAAATCTAGAATAACTAAAAGGAGAAATAAGTGGTGAAAAAAGATATAAGGGGGTCTCATATACTGATGGGTGACAAACTATTCTTATTTTCTCATGGAAACAGACCGGCTCTACGGGTTGAGATTCTGGAAGGCAATTAAAATGTTTATCTGAAGAATATTTTTCGAATTTAAACATTGATCTTGGACAACTAAATGTCATTAAAGGACTTGTAGTTACGGCAAAAGCTGCTTTATAATTTATATTTTTATCATCTATATCCAGAACCATAAATCCGTTGGTTTTGTGGTTTCTTAACATAAAATAATGTCCTGTGGTTAAATTACCGTTGAATGGTTCTAAAGGTATTTTTTTTAATAAATTTGCATATTTGCTTTCTTTTTGGGCTACCATTAAATTATTTGATTCTTTTAAACGAATATAATCTTTAAATTTTGTTTCATCCATTACCATATCTTCATACCAGTTTCCTATTTTTGTTTTTACTGAATATTTTCCACCTCCTTGTAATTGTTGAGTTGTATAGTTTAATAAAGACATTTTTGATTAATATTTATATTTTTAAGTTATAATTAATAAATATTAATTAATTTTATTTTTTTTCATTTTTTATTATTTATATTTGCTAGTTGTTGTGGGGATTGGGGATTGGGGATTGGGGAT
>CAMUZC010000149.1 GCA_947165105.1 uncultured Lachnospiraceae bacterium
CTGATGAAGAATCAATATTCGACGACCGCTTTGTTGTGACCGATGAAGAATTACATTTATTATATAAAATTTCTACCTTAATATAATTATTTAATATTAAATATTTATTCTTAATATTTAATCAGTTCTTTTTTCATGACTTTGAGCAACATCATAAATAGAAGCAAGGAAGGTCAAAAGTAATTTACTTTTTACTTCAGTAATATCTTCCCAAACAACAAATATCAAAGCACCAAGACCTCTAGCAACAGAAAGAGCATATTTAGCATTCATTTCTTTATCTTTATCAGATGGATTATCTTTAACTACAAAGTCCCATCTAATACTTTTAGGTTCAATTGCAGCCAAAAGTTCAATCCAGAATAAACCATCACTTAATTTTTTTTCTTTTAAATTTTTTATTTTTCTTCCTTCAGAAACTTTTTCATTAGCCCATGCAATTAATTGCTCTTCACTTTTTTCTCCAATAACTTTTAAAGTATGAGCTCTCATTAATTGCCATACTATAGCCAAAATATGTTTTTTTTTACCTTCTTGAATATCTTTATTACCTATACTAATAATACTATATCCAGATTTTTTTGATGCATCTATGGCTTCTTGACAGTTAACACCTACTTTGAATGGATTTTTTAAATTTTTCAATTCGACTATTTTCCAATTTACTGTGCCTGGTTTAATTTTATCAATTATTTTTAGTAATAAAATTGCATTTCTGCATTCTTGGTATAAATTATTAACTTTTTTGACTCCTTCTAATTTAAGTGAATTAATCCATGTTCTGAAGGATCTTTCTTCTCTATCTCCTTCCTCGTCATCATCTAATAATTTATTAGCCAACATTTTTTCTTCTTGTGTAGCCTCACCTAAACCATGATTAGCCATGAATAATTCAGCAGTAAAGAATCTATTTAAATGTTCATTACCGGCTGCTATATCAATATTTTTTATATATACTTTAGCCCCAATTTTTGGTGCATTTTCTAAAACTTTTCCAGCACGAACTAAATGGTCAGTTTCGTCTAAAGCTGATTTGTCACATTGTCCATCTAATTGATTTAATAAAATGGTGTATTTTTCTGAATCTTTAACATCATCACTGAAATTAGTTATTTTATTTGGATGGGCTGCTTTGTTCAAATGATAATTGAACCATCTTTTTAAGAAATCTTCAGGACCTAAAGTTAATAATTCTTCAATTTCTTCTTTTTCTTGTTTGAATCTGAGCATTTGTGGGTATTCTTGGACACATATTTTTTTGTATACAATTGGCTTAAGTATTTGATATAATAAGTCAATATCACCTTTTCTGACTTCATTTAATACATCTTCACTTGTGCATTCAATCATACATCCAATTGATTTAGCAGACATAATTGTAGAATTAAGATTTGATTCTTTATCTGCAGCGGTCATTCCTGGGTCTTTGATTATGACTCTTTCATCAACAGTACCGGGAGCTGCTAAGTTTACTAATTTAGCCAAAATTAAACCATCTTTTATTTTTTTGAAAATTTCATTACTTTCGGGTACTATTGGTAATTTACTTTTCAAGTCTTCTTCATTTGATAATAAATCATTAATCATTTTACAATAACATTCTTTTTCATTAACATTGTATGGATTAGTAAATGCATTATAAATTTCTCCTATAAATAATCTACCTAATTCTTCTTTTCCACTGGTAAGATTCTCTGGAGTAGCAGCAGTATCTACCCCAATTTTTCTAGTATTATCTATAACTTTTTGCATTCTTTGAGCTGGGTCAGATTCATCCATAGGGGATTTGTCACAATCTTCGGGAGCTATATTATTTAATAATACAGTATATACTTCTCCATCTTTTAAATCATCTCCAAAATTTTCAATTTCTTTGGGGTGCCCTGCTGCTTTTAGATGTTTGTTTACCCATCTTTTTAGGAAATCATCTACTGGTCCCTTGGCTAAATCATCTTTTGTCTCTCCTTCTTTAACCAAATCATCAGAATCTGGGTGGTCTTTAATAGTTTTTGGGGGCACCATGACTCTCTCAAGTATATCACCTATTATATCTTGATCTTTTTTCTTTTTTCCTCGAAGGACATCTCTTGGCTTTAATTTTGTAGGGCAACCTAATTTATCAGCGCTATCTATAGCTTTTTCAACATTTGCATTTTTATCATCATCTGATAAATTATCTCCTGTTTTTAATGAGTCTTCGTTTAATAAATTTTTATCTGCTAAATTTTCTAATTTGCAAAGAACAATACCATCTTTTAATTTTTCAAAGACATCTTCTTCACTTTCTGGGTCAATAGGTATTTTATTTCTAGTATCTTCATCATCGCAAAGACATTTATTCAATGTATTAATATATGTTTTCATTAAATCTTTATCATATTCATCATCTCCCCCATCAAGTAATTCAGCATTATAAAGATCTCCAGTAAATAATCTATTCAAAGGTTCATTACCACTAGAGATATCTTCGGGTAATATAGTTGTTGTAGCACCATATTTAACAGCGTTATCTATTACTTTTTTAGCTCTTTCATTTGGATCAGTTTCATCGAGAGCGGACTTATCACATTGTGGGGATAAATCACATAATAAAACGGTGTATTTTTCAGAGTCTTTTACATCATCGCTGAAATTGGTTAATTCATTGGGATGATTTGCCTTTTTTAAATGATTATTGAACCATCTTTTGAGGAAATCATCTACAGGTAAATCGGCTAAATCATCTACTGTTTCTCCTTCATTTAATAATTTTTCTGACTCAGGATTTTCTTTTATGACTTTTTTTGGGACATTTAATCTAGCTAAAATATCTCCTATTAAATCATTATCTCTTTCTTTATCTCCATCTAAAATATCATCGGCATTGGTTTCCGATTTAACTCCTACTTTTTTTGCACCTTCGACAGCTTTTGTTAAATTATCATATTTATCGAATATATTCATATCTTCATTTTTTTTAATTTCATCCTCGTTTACAGTACCAGGCTCGCATAAATTTACCAATTTAGCTAGGATTACACCATCCTTAACCTTATCATATAAATCATCAGTCTCTGGGTCTATGGGGATTCTACCTCCACAATCTGGATCATCTTTTAAAACTTTGTTGATAAGTTTAGCATATCTATTTTTTTCTTTATCTGAGTATTGTCTTTTTTTTCTCTTTTTACTTTCATAATCTACTACACGGAAAAGACCCATACCTTCTTTTTTTACTATACGTTGGAATTTTTCTTTTGTACCAGCATCTATAATTTTTTTTAAGAAAATGATACAATTAAAAATAGAAATTGCGCCATCTTTCATAAATTCTGTTTCTTCTAATATTCGATCTAAATCTTCATCAGATAATTTACGGAATCTTAATTCAAATAATTTTTCTTTTAATGCTTGTTTTTCAACTTTTCCTGCTTTGTAGTCACAAACTACTTTAAATAATGATTCATATTCTTGAAAATCATCTAATTGGAGTTCTTCAAAGAATTTTAAATCATCTGGATTTTCTTTTACTTCTTGTCCCTCTTGTCCTTCTTTTACTTCTTCAGTCATTTAATTTTATATATAATAAATTTGATTGAGATTAATAAATAATAATAATTAATAAAAAAAAATTGTAATAAATAAGCAATAATAATATTAATATAAATAAAATAATTAAAAATAAATTTTAATTTAATTAATATTTTATTTTTAATACCATTTATTTATGGGGGATTGGGGATTGGGGATTGGGGATTGGGGATTGGGGATTGGGGAT
>CAMUZC010000150.1 GCA_947165105.1 uncultured Lachnospiraceae bacterium
ATCCCCAATCCCCAATCCCCAATCCCCAATCCCCAATCCCCATAATTATTTTTTATTAAAAAAATATAATTAATTTAATATTTATATTATTAATATTTTATATATTATAATATAATAAAAATATAATTCAAAATATTTCAGATATTATAAATAAAAAATGTTGGAAACAAATGATAGAGAAGATGCTTTAATTTCATCTCAAAATTCAGGTGAAATAATAAACACCGATAGTCAAATTAATACCTTTGATTCAAAAGATAGCTCAGAAGAGCAAATAGATCAGGATAAAGTTCAAGTAGTACTCCAAGATTTTAATGCAGAATTTACTAGTGTTGCAGCTATTCTAACTGAAGGTGTTGCTGGACTTAGAGATAAAGATAGATTTGATGTTATTAAATTTACTATTAAAGTAAAAGCAGTTTATAATTACCAGTGGGAAGTATATAGAAAACCAAATGAAATAAAAAAAAATTTTGCTGATATTCATTCAGAATTATCTAAAAATTTTATGGAATTAACAGGACCTAATGGCGCTATTTTTACAACTGTATCAGCTTGGACGGATGATAGCATTCAATTGCATATAAATGAAATTATAAGTTATTACAAAACACTATTTAATGACCCCAAAGCATATAATACATTAGCTTTTAAAGAATTTTTTAATATAAGTGGAGGTAGCTTTAATCAATATAATAGTGGAAGTAAACCTTTTGAAGGATATGTTCATAAAAAAGCTGATCCACAATGTTTAAGAACTGCTTTTAGTTATGCTTGTAAATGCATTGAATATTTTGCCTTCAGTCAATATAATTTAAGATGGATCGTTGTAAAAGATGATTGTATATATTATATGGATAAAAGTAATTCAGAAACAGGGAAAAATGTCTATTTTTTTGATAGAGATTTAATAGTTAAAAAAGAAGATAGAGATATTATTAAAATAACAAATGTTAGTAGAAGTATTATTTTAAAATTTAAAACAGTTTTTGAAAGAGAAATTTGGTACAAAGAAATAATGAAACGTGCTGATGCAATGATAAAAATATTATCGAATAATCCTTATAAATCCTATACAAATGAAAAAAAAGGTAATAAAGCTCATTGGTTCGCAGATGGAGAAGACTATTTTAAAGATTTAGCAGAAAAATTAATGCAAGCAAAAGAAACAATATTTATAACTGATTGGTGGCTAAGCCCGGAAGTTTGGCTTATTCGTCCTGCCCCAACTCAGACCTATATGGCCCTGGCTTACCAGAAAAAAAATAAAAAAGATACTCCTCCCTATAGTAGATTAATGGATATATTATTCCAATGTGCTAACAGAGGTGTAAAAGTATATGTTTTAGTATATGCTGAGTGCTCCCTTGCTTTAACTTTAAATAGCTCACATTCTCAACATGAGTTAGAATCTCTACATCCAAATATTCAAGTTGAAAGACATCCTGTGAATTGTACTGATTTATTATGGTCTCACCATGAAAAATTAGTAATTATAGATCAAATTATAGGATATGTAGGAGGCCTTGATTTATGTTGGGGTAGGTGGGATACCCATGCTCACCCTATTTTTGAAGAAAGTAATGATAAACAAGAATATTATTTCCCGGGAATTGATTATTCAAACGCAAGAATTAGAGATTTTGATGAAGTAGAAAAATATTTAGAAGAAAGTTGCAAAAGACAAAGTTTTGAAGTAAGAATGCCTTGGCATGACGTGCATAGTCGATTAATTGGACCAGTTGTCGCAGATATTGCCAGACATTTTGTTGAAAGATGGAATTTTTCTCGTTTTGGGACTGGTTCAGGAATTACTGATATAAAACAAAATGCTTCTGTATCAAGACAAAATAATCAATTAAAAGAAACAAATACCATAGATGAACAATTAGAAAAAAAAGAAGAAAAAAAACCTACTTTTGGTTTTATGCAAGGAATAATAAATCAAGTAAATCAAAAAGAAAAAGAAGAACAGCAAAATTCAAACGATTCAGATAATGCTTTAATTCCAGAATCTGAAAACAAAGAAGAAAGGACTGAAAATTCAGAAAATTCTGATTCTAAAAATCCTTTCCCTATGGGTAAAATGAAAGGAAAAACAAAATTAAGAGGTAAAAAAAAAAGCAAAGGAGATGCAATATCATTTAGTGGTTCAAGTGATGCAGGTTCAGTTGATTATACAAAGAAAAAAGGATATGAAGAACAACAGGCTTTGAGAAATAGATACTTCAAAAATGTAGAAGTTATTGATGAAGATCATTTATATGTTCCAAAGGGATATACTACCACAGGAAGACTAAGAGGCAGAAGACTAAACGATAAAATAAAAAAAATAAAACAAGCACAACAAGGCAATAGCAATAATATTATGAATGATAATACTATCAAAGAAGAAAATGAAGAAGAATTAAAAGAAAATGAAAATGAAAAAAAACCCTCTTATTATGACAAATTTGTTAAAGATGTTGGTCAACAGGCTAAAACTAACAAAAGTAGTTGGTTTTCTAATTTTTTGGAAAAACCTGAACAAAAAGAATTAGAAACTAATGTTGTAAATGTTAATTTTTTCAGAAAAGGTATAAAAAGTAAAGTACAAGTTTTACGTAGTGCATCCAAATGGAGTGTCGGTATAGGAAAAAAAGAAAATTCTATTTTGCAAGGATATTACCATCTTATAGATAATGCAAAGCATTATTTATATATAGAAAATCAATTTTTCGTTTCTAGAGCTTTTAATGAAGAAGAAAGAGCCGAATGCGATTATGCTTTATCTGATGTTGTCGAAAATTTAATTGCTTATCATATTAGAAAAAGAATTGAAAGAGCATACTTAGCCAAAGAAAAATTTAGAGTTTTTGTATTTATTCCCCTTTTACCAGGGTTTGCAGGGGAACCAGAAAGTAGTGGTACACTTCAAATAATTTTGAAACACACTTATGCGGGAATTTCTAGAAATCACGGTATGAGTATAATTGAACAATTGGAAAAGTTGATGGGAGATAAATGGAGAGAATATATAGGATTTTATTCTTTAAGAGGACATGGATTTGTTAATGGGGAACCACGAACTGAATTAATTTATATTCATAGTAAATTAATGATTGTAGATGATAAAACTGTAATATTAGGCTCTGCCAATATTAACGATAGATCAATGTTAGGAACAAGAGATTCTGAATATGCAGTTATGATTAATGAATATCCTAAATTAAATTCTAAAATGGATGGAAAAGATTATAAAGCAGCTAACTTTGCTTATACTTTCAGAGTGAACTTATTTGCAGAACATTTAGGTGTTGACCCAAAAAATAGTATTTTATGTGATCCTTTAAGTGATGAATTTTTACAATTAGTACAAAAAACTGCTCATACTAATACTACAATTTATAGAGAATTATGGGGTTGTTATCCAGATGATCAATATAAAAGTTTTAAAGATTTAAGAGACCATAAAAGTTTATCAAAAGAAGAATTATTAGAGAATTATAAGAAAGAAAAAGATAAAATTGTGGGACATGCTGTTGAATTTCCACTTCATTTCTTAGAAAAAGAAAATCTTGGTATTGCATTTTTCAGTGTGGAAAACCTTGTTCCAGAGAAAAACTTTACTTAATTTTATGTATTATTTCTTATTCCTTTTATTAAAGTAGAAAATTAATTAATATAAAACTTTATTAAAAATTTGTGTTATTAATTAATTAATAATTAAAT
>CAMUZC010000151.1 GCA_947165105.1 uncultured Lachnospiraceae bacterium
GAATTGTATGAATTAAGAAAATCAGGAATGACGCTTGAAGCGATTGCAAAATATTATAACGAAAAAGGAATGAGTGTGTCAGGGGAATCAATTAGAGGAATTTGTAAGGAAATATTTGCACAAAAAGGTGAAGAAGAGCCAAAATACAATAACTCAAAAAAGAAAATGTTAAGTTTATCAGATGAGGTTTTAGAGTTAAGGAGAAAAGGTTTTTCAGTAAGTTCTATAAATAACAAGCTTACAAACGAAGGTAAAAAAACAAATGAATGGCAAATACGTAAAATATGTAAAATAAATTCAAAAGAAAACAATGAAACATTGCATTATAAAAGTGAAACCAAAATGAATGTTCCTGATGAGACAATCTATAAATTAAGAAAACAAGGAATGACAATAAGACAGGTTACAGATTATTTAAATAAAAACGGCATAAAAGTTAGTTTTTCGTTTATAGCAAAGAACAGTAAAAGGATTTCTGATGAAAAACAAGAAAAATTCAAAATAGCAGGTAAAAGAAGTTCAATAAAAAATGTAAAAGATAAAAAGGTTTTAATAGATGCTATATTAAAGATTGGAGAAAGAAGAAAAGCATCTGAAGAACAATTAAAAACGTTTGCTAAAAAAATATCAGAATACTATGGAGAAGATATAGATATCTCTTCAGCCATAAATAATAAAGATGTAAATGAAAGATAGAAACGCGAATATAAGGAGGATGTTTAATAATGATATCAAAAGATATGCAAGACAAAATTATAGATTTATTTTGTAATACTGAATCATCAATGACGGTTATATTAAGGAAAGTTGCTCCGAACAATGAGATATCATTAGAAGAATTATATGATTTTATCGAGAATTATAGAACAGATGATGGAAAAAGAATAACAAGAAAAGGTAGAAAAAGAAAATTAGATTTTTTAAAAGATGAAATCTATGAATTACGAGAAAAAGGCCTAACATACGAGGAAATATTAGAATATTATAAAGAAAAAGGAATAGACACAAGTATTACTACTATTCAAAATAGATGTAATGAGATATATATGGAAAAAGTTAAAAAGCATAATTCAAGAAAAAGATTGGAGTATGGAAGAAGATTCGATAAAAACGTTGACAACATAATACTAAATTTAAGAGACAGAAATTATACATATGAGCAAATATCAAAATATTTGAAAGAATCAGGAATTGATATGTCTACATCTACAGTTTCAAATAGATGTAGAGCTGAATTATTTAACAGAAAATTTAGAAATAAAACAGACAAAGTTTATGATGAAGATATAGTGGAATTAAGAAAAAGAGGAATGACTTACATAGAAATAAAGGATCAGCTATGTCAAACAGGGTTTAAGGTTCCAATGTCTAAAATAGAATCTGTATGTAAAGCATACGATAAAAATGCAAGCAAAGCAGAACCAGTATTAAAGAATGAAGATAAAAAAACATATAGAGCTAACAACTATATCGACTTACCGGACGAGTATATTTACGAACTAAAAGAAAACGGTTTAAGTTATAGAGAAATAGCAAAGCGATTAACTAAAGAGGGAATAGAAGTATGTTACGAAACTGTACGTAAAAGATGCAAATTGATATATCAAGAAAAAAATAATGCAGAACCACCTAGAGCTGGGGAAAAAGGAACGAGTGAAACATCATATCAAGAAAGAATAGTAGATGTGATGTTTGAAGTAGCAAAAAAACGTAAAGCTACAAAACAACAATTCAAAAGATTTGCAAAGGAAATTTCTGAACATTACAAAATTAACATAGATTGCACAAATGTAAAAGAGAGAAGCCCTAGAGATTCAGAAGAAAGATAGAAGCCAAAAAGAATACATAGTAAAAAGAGCAGATAGAAAAGCTATCTGCTCTTTTTATGCATGACAAGGTACACATAAAGAGTTGACGCACCAGAAATTATGAAAGAATATGTAAACCAAAAGAAACAGAAAAAGCAGATATACATAACAAGTTGACACCGTGGAGATTATCCGAAAATTATGTAAAGAAACTACTGGTCAAATATATGAAACTGTGTTATAATAAGCAAAAATACTGAAATTATTGACATATAAAGAAAAACAGATGTTACGTAAACCTAAGTATGAAGTATACTATAAGGAAACAAAAAGGAGTAAATTAAATGAATGATAAAATAGTTATAAAGGGAGCGAAAGAGCATAACCTTAAAAACATTAATCTAGAGATTCCAAGAGATAAGTTGGTTGTTGTTACAGGTTTATCAGGTTCAGGAAAATCATCACTAGCATTTGACACTTTATATGCTGAAGGTCAAAGAAGATATGTAGAAAGTCTTTCATCTTATGCTAGACAATTTCTTGGATTAATGGAAAAACCAGATGTTGAATCAATAGAAGGCTTATCACCAGCTATATCAATTGATCAAAAGACTACATCAAGAAACCCTCGTTCAACAGTTGGAACAGTTACAGAAATATATGATTACATACGTTTATTATATGCCAGAACAGGTGTTCCGCATTGTCCAAACTGTGGTAAAAAAATTGAAAAGCAATCAATAGATCAAATTGTAGACTCTGTAATGAGTTTACCTGAAGGAGCAAAAATTCAAGTTTTAGCGCCTGTTGTAAGAGCACGTAAAGGAGAATACACAAAACTTTTTCAAGATTTTCAAAAGCAAGGTTTTGTACGTGTCAGAGTAGATGGACAAGTAATGGATTTATCTGAAGAAATCAATTTAGATAAAAAGAAAAAACATAATATAGAAATAATAGTAGATAGACTAGTTGTTAAGGCTGAAATAAGAGCAAGACTAACAGAATCAATAGAAGTAGCTTTAAAAAATGCGAACAACCTAGTGTTAATAACTACATCAGATATTGGCGAGGATAAAGCTTTAATAGACAGACTTAATATTTTACAATATGATAGTTTATCAAACAAATCAGGTAGAGGAAAAAAAGGAACTGAAAACACTTCTAATAAGCCAAGTGAATATGAGATACTATTTAGCCAAAACTATGCATGTCCAGATTGCGGATTTAGTTTCCCGGAATTAACTCCTGGATTGTTTTCGTTTAACAATCCATTTGGAGCATGTCCAAAATGTACAGGTATAGGTTATTTGATGAGAATGGACGAAGATTTAATTATTCCAGACAAAAGTAAAACTTTGTATGATGGAGTAAAGGCTTTTGGTGCAAGTACAATGAAAAAAGGCGATACTATGGCAAAAATGTATTTCGAAAGCATTGGTAAGCATTATGGTGTTAATATAAAACAACCTATTAAAAAGCTTCCTCGTGAGTTTTTGGAAAAAATACTATATGGAACTGGTGACGAAAAGATTGATTTTGAATATGCATCACCAGCTGGAGTACGTAAATTCACATCACCATTTGAGGGAGTAATTCCAACACTCGAAAGACGCCATAATGAAACAAAATCACAAGGTATGAGAGACTTTTATGAATTATATATGAGTGAGTGCGAATGTGATGAATGTAAAGGTGCTAGATTGAAGCCAGAAGTACTTGCAGTTACAGTTGGAAATAAAAATATAAACCAATTAACAGATATGTCAATCAATAAAATAAAAGATTATCTAAATAGTCTTAAATTATCAAAAAAAGATGCAATGATTGCTGAGACAATTTTAAAAGAAATGAATAAAAGACTTCAATTTTTAATTGA
>CAMUZC010000152.1 GCA_947165105.1 uncultured Lachnospiraceae bacterium
GATTAATAATTATAAATTTAATCATATTTAATTTTATTATTTAATATTATTTATATATAATGAAAACTTTATTTAATGATGGATGGGTTTTTAGTGAATCTGAAATAGACTCTAACTCAATGTATAAAGATGGAACAAAAGTTCTTTTTACTCCTGATCAATTCTATAATGATTCAAAAATTCAAACTTATAAATCAGTGAGTATTCCCCATGATTGGATGATTTATCATGTAAAAGATTTATATAAAAACAGTGTCGGCTTCTACAAAAAAACATTTAAACTTACAGAAGAACAAGTTAAAGATAGACATAATGCCATAAGATTCGAAGGTGTATATATGAATAGTGGAGTATGGATAAATGGACAAAAAGCTGGAGAATGGAAATATGGTTATGCTACTTTTGAATTTGATATTTCTGATTTAGTCAAAAAAGGACAAAATGATGTTCTTGTTATTGTTGTTTATCAAAATCCAAACACACGTTGGTATTCCGGAGCTGGTATTATTAGAGATGTTTGTTATATTAATACACCAAAAACTTATTTAGTTACAGATGGTGTATATTTTACTGCTGTTCCAGAAGATAAAGAAAAACTTGACGGAAAATGGAATGTTAAAATTTCAAGCGAAATTGCTGGAGAAAGTACAGGCTGTTCAGTTATTCATTCAATTATTTCTAAAGAAGGAAAGATATTTGCTCAATTTGAAAAAGATGGAAATGATTATACAGTAGAAGCTCCTCATTTATGGGATACAAATGATCCATATTTTTATTATTTAAAAACAGAACTCAAAGATAAAGATGGAAACATTCTTGATCAAATTTGCCAGCATTGTGGATTTAAATATGCTATATTTACAAATAATGAAGGATTTTTCTTAAATGGAAGACACCTTAAATTAAATGGAGCTTGTCAACATCATGATCATGGTGCTTTTGGAGCTGCTTTTGATAAAGAGGCTCAAAGAAGACAATTTTATAAGTTGAAATTAATGGGAGTTAATTCAGTTCGTTGTTCTCATAATCCTCCACCTTCAGCTTGGATGGATTTATGTGATGAAATGGGAATATTGGTTGATGATGAAGCATTTGATATGTGGGAAAAATCAAAAACCCAATTTGATTATGGAAATTATTTTAATGATTGGTGTGAAAGAGATGTAGATAACTGGGTTCGTCGTGATAGAAATCATCCAAGCCTAATTATGTGGTCAATTGGAAATGAAATTTATGACACCCATGTGGGGAATGGACTTGAAATTACTAAGAAATTATATCAATATGTAGTAAAAAATGACCCTAATAGAAATGCTCCTATAACAATTGCTTCAAATTATATGCAAACAGATGGAGGTCAAGAATGTGCAAAAAATATAGATACAGTTGGGTATAATTATGCTGAAAGATTATATAAGGAGCATCATGAAACATATCCTGATTGGAAAATATATGGTTCTGAAACAGCCTCAACTTTACAAAGTAGAGGAATTTATCATTTTCCTGAATCTCTTAATTTATTAACATTCAGTGATGGACAATGTTCAAGTCTAGGAAATTGTACAACTTCATGGGGAGGAAGAAATACCCAAACTGTTATTGCAAATGATAGAGATTGTCCATTTAGTGCTGGTCAATATATTTGGACAGGCTGGGATTATATAGGTGAACCTACTCCATACCAATCAAAATCTTCTTTCTTTGGACAAATTGATACAGCTGGATTTCCTAAAGATTCATTTTATTTATATAAATCAGAATGGGCATTAAAAAATACCGCTCCTTTTGTTCATTTGCTTCCTTATTGGGATTGGAATGAAGGACAATTAATTGATATAAAAGCTTTTACTAATATGGATAGTGTAGAACTTTTCTTTAATGGTGTGTCTCAAGGTAAACAAGAAATAAATCATAAAGATGGACCAAAGCCATATGGATATTGGCAATTAGAATATCATAAAGGAGAAATTAAAGCTGTTGCATATGATTCGGATGGAAATATTGCGGCTGAAGAAATTAAAAAGTCATTTGGTGACCCTGACAAAATTATTCTTACTCCAGAAATTGAAAAATATGGAACTCTTTTCTTTATAAAAATTATGACTGCTGATAAAGAGGGCATTCCTGTTGAAAATGCTAGAAATTATATTACTATTAATGTTAGTGGAGATGCTGAACTTGTTGGAATGGATAATGGAGATTCAACTGATTATGATGAATATAAACCATTAGATGGAAAAACTCATACAAGAAAATTGTTTTCAAATAGATTAATTGCTATAGTAAGAGCTAAAAATGAAACTTCATCCTTTGAAATTACTGCAGCAAGTAAAGGCTTAAATAATGTTTCATTAAGATATGAAGAAAAACAATGGTGTGGAATATCACCTAATGAAGAAATTAAACCAAAAAATGATTTCATTCCAACTAGAAAAATAGAACTTATACCAGATGGTTCAACAAAGTTAAATAAAGATAATTTAAAGATAAATGTATCAGCAAAAATATTACCAAAAAATGCAACCTTAAAAGAATTATATTGGAATCCTGTTTTAAAAGAATGTATAAAGAGTGATCTTATATCTGTATTAGAACCAGAATCATCTTTAGATGAGAATGAACTTAAAATTAAAACTATAAAAGCTGAAGCAGATGGAGAATGCTTACTTCGTTGTACTGCAAGAAATGGAACAGTATATGATGAAGTTATAAGTGATTTACCCTTTACAATAACAGGATTAGGTAGCAAAAATTTAAATCCATTTAATTTAATTGAAGCTGCTAGACATACTGATTATGATTCAACTAAAGAAAAACCTGAAATATCAATGGAAAGTGGAATTACAACTGAAAAATGTGGCTCCACTTGGATTAGTTTTGATAATGTAGATTTTGGTTCAGAAGGAGGAGAAACTATTCATATTCCTATTTTTAGTTGGTCTAGTGAAATACCAATAGAAATTTATGAAGGAAATGGTATAGATGGTGAATGTCTTGGAAAATTCACTTATAAACATGAACCTATATATAATACTTATTCTGAAAATATATTTATTATTAGTAGAAGATTATTTGGAATACATACAATTACTTTCAATTTATTAGGAAGTCTTCATTTCCATGGATTCTATTTTGATAAAACTCCAAAAGCATTTGCAAAATTAAGAGCTTTAGATGCAAATCTTATTGCAGGAGATTCATTTAAAAAAACTGATGAAGCTGTAGAAGGAATAGGAAATAATGTAATTCTTGATTTTGAAGATATGAATTTTGGAGAACAATCTGCTACAAGTATTACAATATGTGGAAAATCTAATACTGAAAATAATTCTATTAATATAAAATTCTTTGATGCCAATAATAATAGCACAACTGAAATTATTGAATTTGCTCATACTGATGAATATGAGGAAAAAAAGTTTGAGATAAAATCTGTATCTGGAGATAAAAAAGTTAGTTTCATATTTTTACCTGGTTGTAATTTCGATTTTAAGTGGTTTAAATTTGAATAAAAATTAGCTTATAAATTGAAGCTAAATAACTAAACTTATATAATTTATTAAGGTAGTTTATTTTAAATAAATTTGTCAACTATTTTATTACTAATAGCTTTAATAAAAGTTATTTTTCTTTAATTTTAATG
>CAMUZC010000153.1 GCA_947165105.1 uncultured Lachnospiraceae bacterium
AACTCTTTCATAATTATAATTTTTTCAATTTTTCAACTATAAATTTATTCGAATTTAAACCATTTAAAATCAAAGTTACAACCAGGCAAAAAGACAAAATCAACTTTTTTTTCTCCAGTTATATCTTTAAGTTCAAATGTCTTTTCTTCATAATCATCAGTATGAGAAAACTCTATTATTTGAGTAGTACTTGATCCATTATTATCGAAAAATTTAATATTAATAGTATTATTTTCAGTATTAGATCTTCCACAAATGGTTAATTTAGTAGCAGTCTTTTCTCCAAAATCCATATCAGCAAAATCTAAAACAACATTATTTCCTATTCCTTCAACAGCTTCATCAGTTTTCTTAAAAGAGTCCCCAGCTATAAGAGTTGCATCCAATGCTCTTAATTTAGCAAAAGCTTTAGGAGTTTTATCAAAATAAAATCCATGGAAATCAACTCCTTCTAATAAATATATAGTTATTTCATGTACTCCAAAAAGTCTTCTATTTAGATTAAATATATTTTCTGAATAAACATTATAAATTGATTCATGTTGATAAGTGAATTTACCTAGGCATTCTCCATCAATTCCATTTCCTTCATATATTTCAACTGGTAATTCTGTTCTCCAGGTAAATATTGGAATATGAATTGAATCCCCTCCATCTTTTCCAAAATCTACTTTTTCAAAACTAACCCATGTTGCTCCGATATTATTTGTTGTTATTCCACTTTCAAGACTTATTTGAGGTTTATCTTTTGTTCTATCCCAATCATTAAATCTTATGGCTTCAATTAAATTATATGGGTCTAAATTTTTAGTTCCTAAACCAGTGACTGAAAATGGGAGATCACTTAAAACTTCATCATATTGAGTTCCATTATGGGCAGTACATCTAAGAATACATTCTCCATCACTTTCAGCCTGGATTTCTTTTATTTCTACACCACTTGCTTCACTTTTTGATTCTGGCTCATTTATAGAAATATAATCACTAGATACACATTCTTTTAATACTGGTTTCCATATAATTTCTTTCAAAGTTGCATTTTCTGGTAAAACTTTTGCAGTAACTTTTATTTTTAAATTATTTTTATTCATTTGAGTAGAACCATCTGCAATTAATTCTATCTTTCTGGAAGGGACAAAATCTTTTTCAGGTTTAATGGAGTTATCAGGAGATACTCCACACCATTGATTTTCATCATATCTTAATGATACATTTGGTAAATCTTTACTTGCCGCTGTTACTTCAAAAGTAGAATTTTTACAATTTGACCTAACTATTGCAATTAATCTATTAGAAAAAAGTTTCCTTGTATGAGTTTTTCCATCTTTAGGTTTATATTCATCATAATCGGTTGAGTCACCGTTATCCAAGCCTACAAGTTCAGCGTCCCCCTTTACATTAAAAGTTATATAATTACGGGCATTTTCTACAAGAATTCTATCTTTATCAGTTGTCATAATTTGAATAAAGAAAAGATTTCCATAGTCTTCTGTTTCTGGGGTAAGAACAATTTTTGCAGGATCCCCGAATGATTTTTTAGTTTCTTCGACAACAGCGTTTCCATCTGCATCATAAGCTACTGCTTTAATTTCTCCTTTATGATATTCAATTTGCCAATATCCAAATGGTTCTTTTCCATCTTTATGATTTATATTTTGTATACCTTGAGAAACTCCATTAAAGAAAAGTTCAACACTTTCCATATTAGTATAAGCCTTTATATCTATTAATTGTCCTTCATTCCAATCCCAATAAGGTAATAAGTGGACAAAAGGCTCAGCATTTTTATAAGCCCATTCTGACTTGTATAAATAAAAAGTATCTTTAGGGAAGCCAGCAGTGTCAATTTGGCCGAAGAATGAATTTTTTGTATGATATGGAGTAGGCTCACCTATATAATCCCATCCAGTCCATATATATTGTCCTTGGCTAAATTTACAATCTCTATCATTAGAAATAACAGTTTGAGTATTTTTACCTCCCCATGAAACTGTACAATTTCCTAAGCATGAACATTGTCCATCACTAAATGTTACTAGCATGAGTGATAAAGGAAAATGATAAATACCTCTACTTTGTATAGTTGAACCAGTTTCTGAACCATATATTTTCCAATTAGGGTATATTTCATGATGTTCATTATATAATCTTTCTAGATAATTATATCCAACAGTATCAATATTTTTGGCACAATCTTGAGCTTCATCAGTCATCATAAAATTGGAACCAATGGTTATTGCAGCATTTTTATTTGGATCATGTTTTAATACAAATTCTTTTAATCTTTTTGTAATTCCTACACCTGTATCCATATGTGTATCATAAATTTCATTACCAAGGGACCACATAAATAAGCATGGATGATTTCTGTCTTTTCTAACCCAGCTTGCTGTATCTTTTTCACACCATTCTTTAAAATAATTTCCATAATCGAATGTAGTTTTTTTTTGTTCCCACATATCAAAGGCTTCATTATCTACTAAAAGACCCATTTCATCGCATAGATCCATCCATGCTGTTGGTGGAGGATTGTGTGAAGTACGAATTGAATTAACTCCCATTTCTTTAAGTTTATGAAATTGACGGCGTTGTGCCTCTTTATCAAAAGCTGACCCAAATGCCCCATGATCATGGTGATGACATGCACCATTTATTTTCACATGATTACCATTTAAGAAAAATCCTTCATCACTTGTAAATTTAGCTAATTTAAATCCACAATGTTGACAAACTTTATCAACTATTTTACCATCTTTATCTTTAAGTTCAGTTTTTAAATAATAAAAATATGGATCTTTAATATCCCATAAATGTGGGGATTCAATACTATATTCCTGTCCATCTCCATCAAATTGAGCAAATTCTTTACCATCTTTTGTATAAATTGTATGAGTAACTTTAAAATCTATAGTATCACCTGCAATTTCACTAGATATTTTTACTGTCCATTTACCATCAAGTTTTCCTTCATCTTCAGGAATAGAACTGAAATAGACTCCATCACTGACAAGATAAGTTTTAGATGTGTTAATATATGTAACATCTCTGAAAATACCTGCCCCTGAATACCAACGAGTATTAATATCTTGATAAACAGCAATGACAAGTATATCATTTTGGCCCTTTTTAACCAAATCAGAAATGTCAAATTCAAATGCTGTGTACCCATATTTCCATTCTCCAGCTTTTTTTCCATTTATCCAGACTGCACTATTCATGTATACACCTTCAAAGCGAATGGCATTATGTCTATCTTTTACTTGTTCTTCTGAAAGTTTAAATGTTTTTTTATAAAATCCTATACTATTTTTGTATAAATCTTTAACATGATAAATCATCCAATCATGAGGAATAGTAACAGATTTATAAGTTTGGGTATTGGAAATATCATAGAATTGGTCTGGTGTAAAATAGATTGGTTCCCCATCTTTGTACATTGAACTTGAATCAAATGCATATTCACTAAAAACCCAACCATCATTGAACAAAGTTTTCATTTTTATATTAATTAAATAAATAATTTATAAAATTATATAATTATAAAAAATTAAATTTCTTTAGAAAATTGAAATATATTATTAAATTTATTT
>CAMUZC010000154.1 GCA_947165105.1 uncultured Lachnospiraceae bacterium
AACTGCGCACCTTGTGCTACATTTTAATATATTGACTCTACTTATCATTTTCGACATGATTTGACGTTCTTGAGCAAGTAAATCAAACAATTAGAACCGTCCCAAAAATTCAAACTAAAAAGTTGAAAGAATTATTGATTTAAAATCTTACTTTATATATAATTAAGTTGTAAAAATATAAAAAATTATTTAAGGGGGATTTTAAATGGAAAAAGACGAAGAAAAAAATGTAGTTACAGCGCAAAGTACTGATGCACCAAAGAAAAAAAGTAAGAAAGGATTAATTATTGGATTAATTATATTTTTTATTTTAGCAATTGCTGGAACAGCAGCAGGATTATTGTATGCGTTTGTATTTTCTGTAAAAACTGTTGATTTATCTCAATGTTTGAAAATAGAATACAAGGGATATGATGGTTACGCAACAGCAACAATTGAGATTGACGAAGGAAAATTAAAAAATGTAGTAAAAGATTCAAAGATTGCAAAAGATTTTATTAAAAAAGCAAAATTAGAAACAGATAATTTAACAAAATTATCAAATGGTGATGAAATAGAAGTTAAAGTTTCTATTCCAGAGAGTTTCTTAGATAAAAATAAAATTAAATTAAAAGAAAAGAAATTCAAAATTACTGTAAAAGGTGTTGAAGAATTTTCAGCGTTAGATTTATCTAAATATATCAATTTAAATTTAAAAGGATTTAATAAACATGCAACAGCAAAACCTGAAATATCTGATGAGTTAAAAGATGTTTTAGGTGAAGATATTTTCAAAGAGTTCAAGAGAAGAGTAAGTTTGTCAATTGAAGAAAATGATAAATTAGAAAATGGGAAAGATGTTGAAGTTAAAGTTTCTATTTCTGAAAGTTGGTTAAAAGAAAACGGAATTGAATTAAAATCTTCAACTCCAAAGGTTCCAGTTTCAGGATTAGAAGATGCAAAGGAATTTGATGCATTTAAAGATATGAAAGTTACTATAAGTGGTATGAGTCCTAACTTAAGTCTTTCTGTTACAAATGAAAGTACAGATGAATTTGTTAAAACTGTTAGATTTAGAGCAGAAAAAACATCTGGAATTGCAAATGGAGATAGCATAGAAATTAAAGTAGACAGTTGGGATAAGGAAATGGCAGAAGAAAAAGGTTATGCTTTAAAAGAACTTTCAACAAAATATAAGGTGGAAAATCAAGCATCTTACGTATCATCTAAATCTGAATTAGAAGGTGATGTAAAGAATCAAATAAAATCAATATTTGTTGAAAAAGCAAAATCAAAGGGCAATGATTCAAAGAGCACAGTTTACTATGATACAGACTACAAATATGTAGATGCATATGATATTAATCAAGATTTAAGTGTTGGACAACCAGAAATTGTTTCATTATATTTATTAACAAAAAAAGCTGATAAATACACATACGATGCTAATAAATTAATTGGTATTGTTAGAGTTCCATTTACTTCTGCAAAATCAGGAGCTACTTATAATTGGTATATTACAGTTACAGCAAAGAATATTTCTATAACAGATGGAAAAGTTAGTGACAACACAGTTTATGATGTAGATAAATATGATGGAAATGATGAAGATAAGGCATATCAATACTATGTAAATAGTCAAAAAGATGATTTTGATGTAGTTAGTGTACCTGTTAATTAATAAAAGGGAGAGCGTAATGCTCTCCTTTTAAAGTATAATACAAATTAATCCGCCACTACCTTCATTAACAATTCTTTCTAGGGTTTCTTGTAGCTTACCTTGTGCATCTTCAGGCATTCTTGAAAGTTTATTTTGTAATCCTTCATTTACCAGTTCATGTAGACTCTTTCCAAAGATATTTGATTCCCAAATTTTCTTTGGGTCACTTTCAAACTCAGAAAGCAAGTAATTAACAAGTTCTTCTGATTGTTTTTCACTTCCTACAATAGGTGAAACCTCTGTTTCAATGTCGGCTTTTATTAAGTGAATAGATGGTGCGGTTGCTTTAAGTTTAACACCATATCTTGAACCTTGTTTAACCATTTCGGGTTCATCTAAAATTAGCTCATCCATTGATGGAGTTACAATTCCATAGCCTTTTGCTTTAACTTCTTCCAATGCATAGGCAATTTTGTCATACTCTTTTTTAGTTTGAGAAAATTCTGAAATTGTAGCAAATAAATCACCTTCGTTTGAAATTTCTACACCTGAAATTTCAGTTATTATTTTATAGAAGAGTTCGTCATGTAAATTAATAGTAACGTTTACTTCTCCAGTACCAAGTTTAATTTCATTTAAAACTGTTGTATTTATAATATCCGTATTTTGAAGTTTTCCAATAGTTCCGTCAACGTGTTTTAAAATTCTAACGTTGCTGCAAGCATCTTTTATTTCTGCAAATAATTCTTTTTTTAACCAATGGTTTTCATCTAATCTATCAGCCCATTTTGGAAAGTTTATATTAATTCTTTCAATTGGAAATTCATATAAAATCTTGCTGAAGATATTATTAATATCATCTAATTCTAAATTAGAACAATCTGTTGGAATAACTGTTGTTTGATATTTATCTTCTAATTTCTGTGCAAGGTTTTTTGTTGACTCAGAGTATGGTGAATCACTGTTTAGAAGAATTATAAATGGTTTGTTCAATTCTTTCAATTCACGCACAACTCTTTCTTCTGCTTCAATATAATCTTCTCTTGGAATGTCTGTAATACTACCATCAGTTGTTACTAAAATTCCAATTGTAGAATGTTCTTGAATAACTTTTTTTGTTCCAATTTCAGCGGCTTGTTCAAAAGGAATTTCATCGTCTGACCATGGTGTTTTAACCATTCTTGGCATGTCATCTTCTAAATATCCAATTGCATTATTTACTAGATATCCAACACAATCAACAAGTCTGGTTTTTAATGAAATATTGTTCCCAATTGTTATTTGTACTGCTTCATTTGGAATAAATTTAGGTTCGGTTGTCATAATTGTTCTACCACCAGCACTTTGAGGTAATTCGTCTCTAGCTCGCTCTTGTTTATATGAATTATCGATGTTTGGTATTACTAATAAATCCATGAATCTTTTAATAAATGTAGATTTACCGGTTCGAACTGGACCAACTACCCCAACATAAATATCACCATCTGTACGTTTGGCAATATCTTCATATAGTTTAAAATTATTTTCCATTTATAATTCCTCCTTAAATGTTTGTCTATTTAAACTTTATTAATGTATATTAGGGCAAGTTTGAGTTTATGACAAAATTTTATGAGACTTTTGGGGACGGTCTTTTTTTGTCTCATTTTTGAGATGTTAAAGGGGACGGTCTTTTTATTTTACATTATGAAAACCAAAATCTTGCTTTTTTTAAGCAAATATGCTAAGATGAGCATATTATAAAGTAAATAAATCAATAAAAAGGAAGAGGATTATGGAAGAAAAGGCTATTGAAATACTAAAGAAGTTCAAACAAGAACACATAATAGATTGGATGGATAAATTAAATGACGAAGAAAAAAACAAATTATTAAATCAAATATTAAATTTAAATA
>CAMUZC010000155.1 GCA_947165105.1 uncultured Lachnospiraceae bacterium
AGAACATACATTGCGTAAGGAGCCTTAACAGTGCAAGCACCTGAAATAGGTGAGTAAGTATTATACTCAAATAATGGAGTACCATCTAATGAGTAAATACCCATTGCAATGTTTGTACCTAAGTATTCGGATTCGAATTCTTTGATAGTATTAAGAATGTCAGCTGATGTTTCAACATCATAGTCAGTATAAACATTCTCAATAGGTGTGGTTTCGTCTGAAATAGTTTCATCAGAAAGCTCGACGAAAGGAGATTCTTCAGAAACAGAAGTGTTATCCACAGTAGTGGAATCTTCAGTAGCAGGAGTATCCTCGGTAACAGAAGTATCTTCGGTGACAGAATTATCCTCGGTAACAGAGATATTTTCAGTAACAGGAGAATCTTCAACAACTGGGATTTCCTCGTAATCTGTTTCGTCAGAAAGTTCCACAAAAGGAATATCCTCGGCAGGTGAAACTTCAGGTTTAATATAACCTTCCTTAGGAATCTTTAAAACTAATCCAGGATAAATGAAATCTTCAAGAGATTTACCATTATATGCTGCAAGATTTTCAGGTGTGATACCAAATTTTTCTGCGATGCCATAAAAGCTGTCATTTTCAACAACTGTGTAATATGTATCTTTAGAAGATGGAGTGGTATCACGAAGTATTTCATCCAATACAGCATCGTGATTAGGAATAATCAGCTGATCGCCGGGTAGTATTATGTCATTAAGTGACATAGTATTAGCCAAAGCAATTTCTTCAGCAGAAATTCCATATTTTTCACCGATAGTTGATAAACAATCGCCACTTATAACTGTATAGATATCAGCAATTTTACTTTCCGGTATGGATATTGACTGTGGCTTTCTGTTTACCTGTGGAATGAAATTGATGTTGTCATTTGACTGTTGAGGCTGCTGAATCTCATCTGAATTATCTGAAATAATGTCATTAGAAACAGCATTGTTTTCAGAGTTTTCAGCAGGACTGGATGTGGTTACGTTTTCCTGAATGCTAGAAACTGAAGGTTTCTCATTCTGAGTAGGGGTAGGAGTAGAATTTGAATTAGATTCAGTTGAATTTGCTCCTACATTTGTTCCTTTGTTTGTTTCGGCAGGTGCAGCATTATTGGATGTACTCTCGTTCATCTGAACCTGGGATGTAGTAGTTGTTGTGGTAGTAGTTGTTGTAACATTTTCAGGTATAACATGAGTACCAACGATTTCACCATTTTCTATAATAGTATTTGGTGAAGCAACATATTCCCGGGTAGCTGCTTCTGTTACTGCTTCAATTGTCAATGTTTCGTATGTTGTGGTTGTTTTGTTAGATTCCTTTATAGTACCACTTTGGATATGTGGTTCTGTATATGAAGGAGTCTCTAATGATGTTGATGTAACATCTTGTTTTCCTTGGCATGAAGTTACAACAGGCGTAACTGTCATTGCGGCTGCCATTGCGAATAACATACCTTTTTTCATGATTTTTTCCTCCGTAAAAATTTTAGTGTTATAAGCCAAAACAAAATTGGCTTAAAATATATAAATGCGTAATATTATTATACCATATTTTATGTAAAATTGCAACTTTGCATAGAATAATGGAATGAACTGTGAAAGTAAAAATATAATTCACAAAGAATTCACAAAATAGTTATATTTTGGAAATAAAACTTGCATAAAATTAATAATATAAAAAGAAATATTTTAAGGAGGCGGATTAATATAAGTAGTTTGAATTTTCAAAATGAAATGTCAATAAAAGGGAATAAAATTGATGTTAATGAAAAAGGAATTACAATAAATGAATTAATGCCAATTGAAATAAAAAATAAAGAATTTGATTTGCTTATGAGTATGTATAAACGTGCTTCTAATCAAGTTCTTGAAATGCTAAATGGAGTAAATTGTGAATATAAAAATATATTCAAAAAAGATATAATTAATCATATAATATCAAGAATTAAAGCACCAAAAAGTATTTTAAATAAAATGAAGAATAAAGGGTTAGAACTAAATTATAAAAATTTAGTAAACAATATAAATGATATAGCAGGTGTAAGAGTTATTTGTTCTGACAAAGAAGATATATATGCTATGGTAAATATTATAAAAAAAGTTCCTAATTGGAATTTAATAATAGAAAAAGACTATATACAAAATTCTAAAAAAAGTGGTTATTCAGGATATCATATGATAGTTGAGGTACCTGTCAGAATTGAAGAAACAGATTCTAAAGAAAGTCATTATTTAAGTAATTTAATTTTTGTAAAGGTTGAAATTCAAATTAGAACAATTGCTATGGATTTTTGGGCAACACATGAGCATAAAATAAAATACAAAACTGAAAAAAAATTATCTTTTTTGGACTCGAAAAAACTAATACTGTATGCAAAAGTTATAAATATAATTGATAATAAATTTGCTAAAATGAGTAAAAAAAATAATATAAGTGAATACATATAAAATGGGGACGGAGAAAATTTTTAAATCTTTAAAATTTTCTTCGTCCTTGATTTAATAGAATAAATAAAAACTCCTTGGAAAGAATAATAAAAATGCTAGAAATGAAAGGAATGTAGATAAAAATGTTTTTACCAAAAGGAGTTTATTATGAAAAAGATGCTGAAAATTATGAACTTGGAAAAAGGTTGTTAAATCAATACAAAAAAAATGGAGTTCCATGTTATGAAATAGAAAATCATAATAATATTGAAGAAATGCGAACAAAACAGAATTCTGAATTCAGAAATATGAAACAGAATATTATTATAGGAGTACGAAAAACACATAAATTTGTTGAAAATCACAAAGTTTCAGATTATCTTGTGCCGTACACATCATCACGGTTGTATAGCAATGTGCTTGTATTGTTATTTAGTTTGTAATTTTAATAAATGTTCATATTTAAGGTTGTTTGTAAATAGAGAGGAAATGCTAGATAAAATAATTAAAACTACAAATAAATCAGATAAAGAACTAGTATTTGAAATAGGAAGCAATAGTGATTTAGTTTTAGAAAACATGATAACTCGGAAATTTAGTATGGACTATTAAAAATTTTGTGGCTAAAGCTAAAAAGGGAAAACTGACATTTCCAACTAAATTCGATATGGTTGATTCTTTATTAGAGTTAGATCATCAAGGAAAAATAATAGTTAGAATGAGTGTTAATCCTCAGGAAGTTATAAGCAAAATTGAAATTCGGTACATCTCCTTTAAAAAACAGGGTTGAAGCAATAAATAAACTGAAAAAAGCGGGATATCCTGTTGGAATTTTAATTGCTCCGGTTGTGTTAGTGGATAATTGGAAGGAAAAATATGAGGAATTAGTTAAGTATTTGCAAGAGAACTTATGTGATGAAGTTAAGAAAGATGTGTTCTTTGAAATTATTTTTATGACGTATAGTTATGTTCATAATGCTATAAATCAAGAGGCTTTTCCTGATGCGATTAATTTGTATGATAAGGATTTGATGATGGTTAGAGGTAGAGGTAGGTATATGTATAAAAAAGAGATTAGGGAGGATGGGAGTA
>CAMUZC010000156.1 GCA_947165105.1 uncultured Lachnospiraceae bacterium
ATTAAAATAAATATTTAAATAATAAAAAAATAAATTAATAAAAAAATAAAAATTATTAATTTAAAATAATTTAATTTATTAAATTTAATTTATTTTTGTAATTTATCAAATAATTTTAAAATAATAATATACTATTAAGCAATTTTATTCCACTTATGTAACTATATTAACTTAATTATTTTAATAATTATTTTTGGCTCTGCTATTTGAATGTAAAGAACGCACACCACTGGACATTTGCATTCTTCCTCTGCTCATATAACCAAGTCCAATAGTCTTTTTGTAAGTATCTGGAACTTTTCTCTTTTCAACTTCTTCTTCGACTTTTTCAGAAACATCAATTGGAAGAATTTTAACAAAGGCTCCCCAAACTAAGGTCATAGAACTGATTAAAAGACAATAGCAATGTTGTTGGACGCTTAAAGCATGAGTTCTTACAGCTCTTCCTCCGAAAGTAACTAAAATAATTTGACCAATGATAATTACACCTTGAATTACAAGATAAAGCCAATTACCTAAAATGCCGGAGAAGACATTGAATTCATCTTTTTGTAATTTTCTTGCATTAATTGAGTTAAATACTTGCATGTAAACAAAGATATTGAAGAAAATAGTGAAATGATATCCATTAATTTCATTCCACATGAAATGTTCTAATTCTCTATCTGATGGAACTCCAAATAAGTAATCACCATAGAAAATAATTACAGTAAGAACAATAATTTGGAAGATACTTTGGGAGATAATATTAAGTAACATCATTGGAGTTAAAATAGAAGCATCACGAGAATAAGGTTTTCTGTCAAGTAAAGCATCAGTTGGGTCTTCAGTAGCCAAAGCCAAAGAAGCGAAAGAGTCCATGATAAGGTTAACCCAAAGCATTTGGATAGCATTTAAAGGAGAGTCTTTAAGTATTATACCTCCAAGGAAAGTCATGAAAACAGCGACAACGTTTGTAGTAAGCTGGAATTGAACGAACTTTCTAATACAGTCATAAATATTTCTACCATATTTGCAGGCAGTTACAATAGAACTAAATGAATCATCGAGTAAAACAACATCTGCTGCATCCTTTGCAATATCAGTTCCTCTTATACCCATAGCAAATCCTACATGAGCTTGTCTTAAAGCAGGAGCATCATTAGTACCATCTCCAGTAACAGCGACTATATTACCTAATTCTTTAAGTCCGAATACAAGTATGAATTTATCTTCAGGTGAAGCTCTTGCAATTACTTTTAATCTAAGAACAGTATGTTTGAAAGCTTCTTTATTATTAAGAGTAATTTCCATATTGTTATCTTTTCCTTGCTTTTTAGTTATACCTCCACAAATAACTCTAAAGATTTCTCCTTCAAGAGCTATTGGAGAATCTCCTTGAGTGATTCCTCTTGCACTTTCTTCTGGTTTGTCTGCCACTAATTTCCTATAATATCTAGCAATGTTTTTGCATTCAGCTGATTGATTTGGTTCAATGATTCCAACATCCTTTGATATGGCTATAGCTGTATTAATATTATCACCTGTAACCATACGGACTGTAATACCAGCATGATGGCATTTTTTAATAGCGTCAGGAACATCTTCTCTGTTATTATCTCTTATACCTACCATGAAAGCATAGCAAAGACCTTCTGCTAATACATTGAAAAAGGCTAAATCATCTTCTGGATTTTCTTCTCTGGCTTTAGTCACTTCTTCTTCTGTTAAATTCTTATAACCGAAGATAAGAGTTCTCATTGAGTCTTCAGCATATTCGGCTTGTTTGTTGTTTAATTCATCCTTATGTTCTTCAAAGTTTTCTTCGTTTCCGCCTTTTACTCTGTATTTTGTAAAGAAAGGACTAACTCTTTCTGGTGCTCCTTTAGCATATAAGATATAAGATCCTTCTTTTTTTTCGTCTTTGAAAAGGTTCATCATGTATTTATAATCAGATTTGAATGGGAGAATATATTTACTCTTTTTATCTCCAACTAAAGGATAGTTATTTTCTTTTAAGTAAGTATATAAAGCTTTTTCGGTCATATCACCATTTAACACTTTTTCTCCTTTTTCGTTAGTACTTTCCACACAGGTAATATTTTTATAAATGCAATTCCAGATTAAATCTCTAAGAGGTTGATCTTGAACTTTTTCTCTATTTAATCTAATATCTTCATCTTCAATGAAGAAAGCAGCAATTCTCATTACACCTAAGGTAAGAGTACCAGTTTTATCAGTGCAAACATTGTTGACATTACCCATAGCTTCTGATTTATCCAAATGTTTAACTAAGTTATGTTCTTTTTTCATTTTATCAACTGAGAAGGCAAATGCAATAGTAACAGCCATAGGAAGTCCTTCAGGAATTGCAACGACAATTACAGTAACTGCGATAATGAAGGAATTAACTAAGATATCAAGCTCTTTTGAAGAGAGGATTGACATTCCACTCAAAATAAGAAGAATAGTTTCTTTAATTAAAAGAACTAGACCAATGAGAATAGCAAAAACCCAACCTAAGTTACCGATCATGTTAGATAAGTCATTCAATTGTTTTTTAAGAGGGGTCAAATTAGCATCATCATCTCCTTCATTTTTTCCACTGGCATTTGTTAATTGCTTATTCTGGCCTTCGAAAGTCTTATCACCAACAGCAGCTACTACCATATTACCATATCCATCAACTACTTGTGAACCAGAGAATACGAAAGGACAGGAGTATTTCTGGCCTTTTAATTCGAAGTTGTTTATTTTCCACATGACATCAGATTCTCCAGTGACTGGTGATTCATCCATACCAACTTTGGCATCTCCGAAGACGAAACCGTCTACGTTAATAATATCACCAATCCTCAATTTGAGTATATCACCGACTAAGATATCCTCGATTGAAATTTCTTTTTCCATTCCATCTCGGATTACTAAGACTTTCTTGAGCTTTGTCTCACGACTGAGTTTTAAGAATTGTTCTGTTTCTTGATAGTTCATGTAAGAGCTGATGGAAACTACTAAAAATACAGCGAAGAAAATAGCAGTTCCTTCAATCCATCCAGTTTTAATACCATCTTTAGCAACTCCTATTAAAAGTGAGACAATTGATGCTATCAATAAAACTCTAAGCATTGGATCTTCGAAGCAATTTAGTATGTGCTCTAAAATAGAGTTCTCTTTCTCAGGGGGTAAATGGTTGTTTCCCCACTCTTTTTCTCTCCACTCGAGATCAGCTTTATTTGAAGTATCGAGACCATTTTTGAAATCTGTTTTGAACATATGACCAACATTTTCCACAGTTTTCAAGTGTTCTTCAAAGAAGGTCTGAGAAGCATGCTCACTTGTATTGTATTCGTTGTTAAATATTTTTGACATGTTTATCTTTTCTGGCTTTCCCTCTTGGTCAAAGTCTTTTACTAAAAGCTTTTCGCTTTTGTCACTTGTTTCCAGCATATTTTAAATTATAAATATTTTGATCAACAATAATTTAATTCTTACAAGATCATTATTAATTTTTTTATTATTTATTTAT
>CAMUZC010000157.1 GCA_947165105.1 uncultured Lachnospiraceae bacterium
ATTATAGTGAATTTTAATAAAGAATGCACTTATGTAAATGGCTTTGAAAATAATTACAGGCCTAATATTTTTTCAATAGTTTTAGATGAAGTAGAAAAAGGAAAGAATGATCAATTAGATATAAAAAAAGGCTCAAAGATGATAATACATTTTACTGCTCCTCTTACAGATTTTAGTAATTTTTTCTCTTCACAATATGATACTAATGTTAAGAATATCATTTTAATAGATTTTTCTCATTTTAATTTATCTCTTATAGATAAATTTTCTTCTTCATTTAAAGGGTGTGTCTCATTGCAATCACTTTATTTACCAAGTTTTACAGTATCATCAGAAACTGAGATATCAAATATGATTGCAGATTGCTCTTCCTTGGTAACGTTAGATATATCAAGTTTTGACTTAACAAACAATGAAATAAATAAGATTTTCAAAAATCTTGGAAAATTACGATATGTAAATTTGATAAATTGCCTAGGTGAAACTAATGATATTTATACCTTTTTAAATACTTTTAGAGATTTAAGTAATAGCAAAAAGTTTATTTGCCTAACTGAAGATAAATTTAATGATGTTGATAGTTATTATAAGGAATCAAATAATGGAGATAGTATTGAAAATGAAATTGAAAATTGTTGTAATTATGATTTTGATAATTTAGAGTGTCGATATTTATTAGTAAGTTTTAATAATCAAAGCACCTATGCAAGTGGTTTTCAAAATAGTATTAGAACCAATATTAGTAAAATCATTTTAAATGGTGTAAAAAAAAGTAAATATGAAACATTAGAAATACAAGCAGGCTCAAAAATGAAGATATATTTTAGTCCGGTTCCTTCAAATTTTAACAATTTTTTTAATATTAAATATGATAATAATGTTGTGAATATCGATTCAATAGATTTTTCTCATATAGATTTATCTAAAGTAACTGAAATGATTTCGCTACTTCAAGGATGCTCTTCATTAGAATCTATTACTTTTTCAAAATATACTCCTATATTTTTAAATAGTATGGAAGGTACATTTTCTGGTTGCAGTGCAATAAAATCAATTGATTTGTCAAATTTTATATTGCCATATGTATCTTATCCATTGTTTTCAGGTTGTGACAATTTAATTGCAGTTGATTTACCTAAAATTCTAAAGTTAACAACAAATCCATTTATGCCATCAGTGTTTTTTGTTACATTATTTCTTTCAAGTTCATCATACTATTCACCACCAGCAACTTCCCAACTTAAATTAAAATATATGAATTTGTGTTCTCTTTCAGGGTTGGATTTACAAAAGATATCTGGGGAATTATTTTCCTTTTTTATGATAAATGTAAACATAAATAATTTTTTTATTTGCTTAAATGAAGAAGATTATTTGACTGTAAAAACAACATTTAACAATAACTTGAAACAAAGTACGGGACAAGGGACAAAAATCAATATAACTTTAGAAAGATGTTGCGATTTTAATCTTGACACTTTAGAATGTGAGCTTTCACCTACGAGTATTCCTTTTGATTCTTCAAATCCTACTTCTGATTCTGGAGATAATAATTATATAGTAGTATATTTTAATGGTAAAATTGATTATAGTAATTTTCTGAATAGCTATAGAACTAATGTCACAAAAATAGTGGTAAATGGTAAAGAAGTAAATATACAAGATTCATTTTCAATACAATCAGGTACAGGTTTTGAGATCCATTTTGATGAACCTGTTGAATCATTGGAATTATTTTTTGACTCAATTACAGATGAAAATGTGGTGTTTATCTCTTCAATAGATTTTTCACATTTTGATTCTTCTAGACTATCAAATATGAACTCTATATTTTCTGGATGTACCGACTTAGTAACAGTTGATTTTACAAATTTTAATTGGTCTAATGTTAAAGATATTGGTTATATGTTTTATGCGTGCGTTTCATTAAAATCAATAGATCTTTCAAATTTTGATATTTCAAAAATAACTAATATGGAAAGAACATTTCAGAGCTGTGAGTCATTAGAATCAGTTATCTTTCCAGAATCTAGCCCCCAAAATTTAGAAAATATGGATTATTTGTTTTATTATTGCTCTTCTTTAGCATCAATAGATCTTTCAAAATTTGACCTATCAAAAATAACAGATATGTATGATATGTTTCATGGCTGTTACTCATTAGAATCAGTTACTTTTCCAGAAAGCCTTCAAAATGTAGAAGATATGGGTTCCATGTTTTCTGAATGCTTATCATTAAAATCAATAGATCTTTCAAAATTTGATCTATCAAAAGTTACTACTATGAGAAATATGTTTGAGAGCTGTGAATTATTAGAATCAGTTACTTTTCCAGAAAACCTTCAAAATGTAGAAGATATGAGTAGTATGTTTCAAGGATGCTCATCATTAAAATCAATAGACCTTTCAAATTCTAATCTAACAAATGTTATTAATATGAATTATATTTTTCAGGATTGTATTTCATTAGAATCAGTTAAATTTCCAAACAGCTTTCAAAATATACAATATACAGTTAATATGTTTTATAAATGCTCATCATTACAATCAATAGATCTTTCAAACTTTAATTTATCAAAAACAACTAATATGGATAATATGTTTCAATCTTGTTCAAAATTAGAATCAGTCATTTTTCCAAAATCAGGCCCACAAAGTTTACAAAGTATTAGTTCTATAATAAATGGTTGTTCCTCTTTAACATCAATTGATTTTTCTATGTTCAAGTTATTAGAAAACACTAATATCAATAGTTTTATTGCCGCTTGTGATTCCTTGGTTACGATTGACTTTCCTATTTTTGATTTAAAAACTTATCAATTTTCTGATAATTTAGGTCCTATTGAAGGAGGCTTACATTTAAAATATATAAATTTATTGGGATCTAATGGTACTAATGAGAATTTTACTGATTTTTTTAAGCAATTATATAATAATTATAATTTGACTTCTTTATCTGTTTGTGTAGATGATGAAGAAATAATTAAATCAGCACAATCTATATTATCTGATGAGAATGAGGTAGATATGGAATTAGAATATTGCTGCAATTTTCCAATATGTAAGCTTATAGAAACTACAAATATACAATCAACTTCAATTCTTGATAATATTGAACCTATGACTACTACTGAATTTTATATTAATGAACCACAAACTTCTTTTGTAGATGAAATAGAACCTAAAAGTTCATCTGGTTTATTTTATGAAACTAAAACAACAGATTATGAAGATAATGCTTTCAAAAGTACAAATATTAAAGAAAATATTGAATTAAAAAGTACAACTTTAGATAATATTGAACAAACAACATTTAATAATGATAATGGCAAAATCCAAAGTACTTCTATAGATTATAATGATTATAAAAGCAGTAGTAATATTCAAAAAGCTGAGCCTAAAAGTACTTATTATGAAGACAAAGATCATATTGAATCTAAAAGTTCTTATATTGATTATATTTTAGATAAAAGCACTT
>CAMUZC010000158.1 GCA_947165105.1 uncultured Lachnospiraceae bacterium
GGTGTTGATGAAAACGAAGAAGATTATGATTTTGTTGATGATAATGAGTATGATGTAGTTGAAGATAATGAAGAGAATCAAGTAGAAGAAAAACAATACAATGGTTCATTTAAGGGAATCAACAATAAAAACTACAAGTATGATAATGATTTAGCAAGTAGCATAAAGGATTTAAAAGAAACTGAAGAAGCGACATCATATAACATTGACACAGATAACTTAATAACATCAGATCAAAAGATTATATCTTTTGTTGGAACAACTAAAAATGGAACTTCATTCATCGTAAATAACTTAGCAGAGCTATTTTCAAATAGAGGAATAAAAACAGCTATTTTGGATTTAACAAAAAATAAAAATTCTTATTATATTTACACAAACAATGATGATGAATTAAGAGAAAAAGCACATAATTGTTTAGAAAAATTAAAAAATGGAACTGCAGATGGAGTACCAGTAAACAAAAATTTAACTGTTTATACTTCTTTACCAAGTGAAGACGAAAGCTTAGATGATGTGACAAATATTATACACACATTATTGGAAAATTATACAATAGTATTGCTTGATTGTGATTTTGAAACAGATGTTAGATACTTCAAAACTGCTCAAGAAATATATTTAGTTCAAAGTTTGGATGTTTTAACAATTCAACCATTAACTGGATTTTTAAGAGATTTAAAAGTAAAAAATATTTTAGAATCAAACAAACTTAGAATAATAATAAATAAAAATATAAGAGTAGGTTCATTAAATGAAAGGGTATTAATTGGTGGAATGTCAGTATACAATGACCCAGCAATGACATATATGACAGAATTATTTAATAGAGATACTATAAAATATGTTACAATTCCATTTGAAGATCAAGTATATGCAAAATATCTTGAAGGATTAGTAAATTGCAAAATTTCATCAAAAGGATATTCAAAGAATTTTATAGCAAGTTTAAATAAATTAGGTGATATGGTATATCCAACAATAAATGGAAAGAAAGTAAAAAACAGTTATAACAATTATTCAAACCAAAATACTTTCTCAAAAAACACAAGTTCAATTTTAGATAAAATGAAGAAAAAGTATTAATATAATGAGGTGAAATCTTTGGGAGGATTATTAATAGTATTTATTATAGTGCTACTTGGAATTGCAATTGCATTAGTAGCATATAATATAAATTTAAAAAAGAAATTGCAAGCTTTAGATAATACAAATCAAAAAGTAACAAGTTTAAATGTTTTACAAGATTTTATGAATACAATAAGTGAGCAAATTACTGCAGATGAGAAAATAAAAAGGATTAACGATATATTAATTGAAAAATATAGAATTAGTTATTCTACAATTGTTGTATATAATGGTGCAGAATATGAAATAAAAGCATCTAATGTTGAAAAAAAACACTGGGATGTTTTGAAAAATTTACAATCAGAAAAGGTATTCATTGATAGTATTCAAACAGCTACAACAAAATATATAACAGTTAATAATGATAATGAAAAACTACCATATTTAAAAATGGAATATGCAAGGGCAAAATCAGCAATGTTTTTTCCCTTGTATATAGACAATATTTACATAGGTTATTGGATTGTTGAAGGTGCAAGACCTCATGAATTTGATAATGTAGATACTACAGTTTTAGAAGTGGTAAAAAATAATATCATATCAGTACTTAGAACAGTAGAAAGTCAAAGAATAATCAACCATCTTGTAAGAGATGATATGTACTCTGGATTGAAAACAGTAGAATATCTATATTCAGAAGGAAGAACTGTTATTGACAAATATCCAACATCTGCTGTATGTTTATTTAAACTTATAAACTTACCTAAAATCAACGAAAAAGTAAATAGAAAAACAGGAAATGAAGTAATAACAAAGGTAAGTCATATGATAAAAAACAATTTATCTAATGAGTATATTTTTGTAAGATATAATGGACCAAAATTTGCAATAGTATTTTCTGGAAGTGATGTAGAAGGTGTTGCTCAATTTATGGAAGATATAAAATATAGAGTTGAAACAATGAGAGTTGCTAATCAAGAAGAAAACAAAGGTGTTGGAAAAACTATACCTTATGTAATTCCAAGACTAAATGTGGCAATAACAACATATTACAAAGGAACAGCTTTAGATGGTGTGTTATCAAAACTAGAAGAATATCTGGATTCAGCTGATGAAAATGAAAGCGAAATTAATTATTTATAGGAGGTAAAATTATGGCTACTGATGAAACAGTTAGTTTTAAAGTCGAAAGAGAAAAAAGCTTTGAAGCAAGAGAAATTTTGCAAAAAGTTTATGATGCACTTGTAGAAAAAGGATACAACCCAATTAACCAAATAGTAGGTTATATACTATCTGGTGATCCAACATATATTACAAGCCATAATGATGCAAGAAATCTTATCAGAAAAATCGAAAGAGATGAATTGTTAGAAAAGATGGTTAAAGAATACATTGGATTGGAAGATTAAATTATGAGAGCTTTAGGCATAGATTACGGAGATTCAAGAGTTGGACTAGCTATTACTGATAGTTTACGGTATTACAGCGCAAGGTTTAGAAACTATCCATCACAATGGAAATGATAAAATTGTGTTAAAACGACTAGAAGAAATTGTGAATGAATACCAAATAGATACGTTTGTAATAGGAATGCCACTAAATATGGATGGTTCAAAAACTGTAAGAGCTGATGTAACAAATCAATTTATTCATAAATTAAAATGTAAATTTAACAAAATAAAAATTGAAGAAATAGATGAAAGATTAACAACTGTTGCAGCACACAAAACAATGAATTTATTAGATATTAACAAACATAAAAAAAGAAACATTGTTGATACTATTTCTGCAGTTTATATTTTAGAAATTTATATAAATAAAGCAAAAAACAGTTGATTTAATTAAGAAAGTAGTGTATTATAAGGTTAATTTTATATAGTATTTACAAATAAAATGTATATGTTTAATTGTACTGTAAATACTATATTTAGTTAAATAAATTTTCAAAATATTTTCTTGAAAGGAGAATTAAAAAATGGATGAAGAAATGAACAAGAATTTTAATGATGAATCAGAAGAAATCGATAACATCATAGTATTAAACGACGAAAATGGTGAAGAGGTTCCTTTTGAATTTCTTGATTTAATAGAGTATGAAGGAGAAGAATATGTTGTTCTTTTACCTGTAGAAGAAGATGAGGAAGCTGATGAAGTTGTAATCTTAAAACTTGAAGACACAGAATCAGAAGATGAAGAGTCTTATGTAAGTGTTGATGATGAAGAAGTTTTAAATAAAATTTTTGAAATGTTTAAAGAAAAATTTAAAGATGAGTTTAATTTTGTAGATTAGGCTTTGGTCTCCCTGAGAATAGCTAACAACTATTCTTGGGGGGATTTTTTTGTAGGTGGCCGCCCGAAGATATGAAATTATGTAAGCTGGGGCGGGGTGCGCATATATAATACTTT
>CAMUZC010000159.1 GCA_947165105.1 uncultured Lachnospiraceae bacterium
AGCATAATAGGAATAATAACAAATATCGTTCTAGTGGCATTCAAAGCAACAATTGGTCTAATAGCAAACTCAATTGCTGTTGTTTTAGATGCGGTTAATAACTTAACAGATGTAATTTCATCTATCGTAACTATTATTGGAACAAAACTTGCAAACAAGCAGCCAGATAAAGAGCACCCATATGGGCACGGAAGAATAGAATATTTTACATCGATAATAATAGCTGCAATTGTATTGTTTGCAGGTATTACTGCTATTCGCGAATCAATTATTAAAATAATTAATCCAGCTGAAACTGATTATTCAATAATTTCATTAGTTATTATTGCAGTAGCGGTTCTAGTTAAATTCTTTTTAGGAAAATATGTTAAAAAAGTGGGAAAAGATGTCAATTCGCAAAGTTTAGTAGCATCAGGGCAAGATGCATTTATGGATGCAATTCTTTCTTTTTCAACGTTAATAGCTGGAATTTTAAGTTATGTTTGGCATTTTAGTTTGGAAGGATTTCTAGGGGTTTTGATTTCAATTTTTATTATCAAATCTGCGGTAGAGATGATAAAAGAATCAGCAAATTCAATGCTTGGTGAAAGAGCTGATAGCGAGCTTTCAAATAAAATAAAACAGAGAGTGTTAGAATTTGATGAAGTTCAAGGAGTGTATGACTTAAATCTACACAATTATGGTCCATCAAAAACAATTGCATCATTTCATATTCAAGTTAGAAATGACATGAATGCAGGGGAAATACATATTTTGACTAGAGAAATTGCATATCAAATTTATGCTGAGTTTGGAATTACTGTTACAATTGGAATTTATGCGGCAAACGATAAGGGTGAATTCGGTGTAATCAAAGATGAAATAGAAAAAATAATTAGAGAGTACAAGGAAGTTCTACAAATTCATGGGTTTTATGTGGATAAAGCAAAGTCAAATGTGTTTTTTGATTTAATTATTGATTTTGAAGCCAAAGATAAGAAGAAAATTGAGGAAGAGATTATTACTAAATTAAAAGAAAAGTTCCCTGAATATAATTATAATATTATTTTAGATCCAGATATTACTGATTAATTGGTTTTTTTGAAACGGGAAAATAAAAAAATAAAAAAATAAAAAAATATGGTAATAAAAAAATTCTTTTGATATAATAAAAACATAAAAAGGCAAATGAAAAATAAAACGGTTTTATATTGTAAAAATGTATATAATAAAAAGGAGAATGATTATGAAAAATAAATTAGTTAATAAGCTAATTGTGGTAATTTTATTATTATCCACACTGCTCATTTTGACAGGATGTGGAAATGAAGATAATAAAAAGTCAAATAATGATTCAAAAACAGAAAATTCAAAAGTTGAAAATACAAAACAAAATGAAAACGATGATGAAAACAATGTAACTGGACCCGTAGAAAATGATATATTTTTTGATGTATTAGATAACAAGGTTCCATTTATAAATGAATATGGAGAAGAAACATATTTTAATGATTACATGAAACAATTTGAAGAAAGAGGTAAATCAACTGTAAGTTATACTTTCATTGATATGGATGCTAATGGTAATGAAGACGATGAAATGGTTGTTTTTGTTGAAAATAGTGACGGATTTTATTTAATTTTAAATTATGAAAAAGGAAAAATGTATGGTTTTGAAGAACCATATAGAGGAATGTCATCATTGAAGAAAGACGGAATTCACTGGGCATCAGGAGGCGCAGAATATACACAAATAATAAGAAAGAAGTTTTTAAATGACGGAAGTAGAGTGGAAAATGAAGTTTTAGCTGAGAATGATGGTGGAAAATATTATATAGATGGAAAAGGCGTTTCTAAAAAAGACTTTGATGAATTCATTGAAAAATTCCATGAAAAAGAAGATGCTGAATTTATAAAATACAAAGAATTTTTCAATAATACCAATGGAAGTTCAAATTCAACAGCTACAAACATACAAAACATTTCATCAGATTTTAAAGAAGGTAAATATGTGCAAACAATGCCTTCTAAAGTTGGAACTGAAGCAGAAGGATATGATACAACATTAACACTTAATGGAGGAAAGGCAGCATACTATGAATCATACTGGGAAAGTGAAATGTATGGAACATATAGTATACAAGGAAATACTTTAACAATAACATATACTTCAGGTGTAGAAGTAAACAGTATTACTGGAAAACAAAGTAATAAATCTATGAATGTTGTGCAAGTGTATGAAATAAGTGGAAATACAATTAGAATGAAGTCAACTACAGATGATTCTTATTATACAGCGGGAAGCGTTGTGTATGAATTGAGATAATTTTTGAAATACCTACCCAAATCAGATATTTAATAGTGCATAGATTAATAAGTAATAAAAGTCCTTATTTTCATGATTTTTGAAAATTAAGGACTTTTTATGTTCGATGACAAAGAAATGGGCAAGATAATATGAAAAGGGATTTTTTGTGGATGGAAGACTGTCCCTAAAATGTCTCAAAAATGAGACAAAAAAAGACCGTCCCCAAAAGTCTCAAAAAGGAGGCGATAAAATGAAAAAAGAAAATATCAATGAAAAAACAAAAATTGTAGAAATAGATTTAGGAGAAAACTGCAATTTAGAAGTAGAAAAGCTATTTGAGAAGTTTAAAACATCATATTCTGGAATTAGTATCGTGGAGGTTGAAGATAGACTCGATGAATATGGAAAAAATACAATTGAAATAAAAAATGAAAATACAATTTGGCATAAATTACGAGAAGCTTTTATAAATCCATTTAACATTGTTCTAATGCTTGTTGCAGTAATTACTTTCGTAACTGATGTAATAATAGCAACAAAAAAAGATTATGCAACATTTTCATTAATAGTTGGAACAATTTTTATATCCGCAATCATATCATTAATGCAACAAACAAAATCAGATAATGCTGCAAAAAAATTAAAGAAAATGATAACAAATAAAATGGAAGTTATAAGGGATGAAGTTCAATCAACAGTTGATGTTGAAGACATTGTTCCAGGTGACATAGTAAAACTGTCATCAGGAGATATGATTCCGGGAGATGTAAGATTTTTAGATGTAAAAGATTTATTTATTGATCAGGCGTCATTAACAGGAGAATCAAATCCAGTTGAAAAGTTTAGTTACAGTAAAGGTGATGAAGATACAACAGATTTAGCAAATATAGGATTTATGGGAACAAACATTGTAAGTGGAAGGGCAACTGCAATTGTACTTGCAACTGGTAATAATACTTATTTTGGAAGTATGGCTAAATCACTATATAGTGTTAATGAAAAAAATAGTTTTGAAAAAGGTGTTGATAGTATTTCAAAATTATTAATTAAATTCATGATTGTAATGCTTCCAATTATTCTTATTGTAAATCTTGTAACTAAAAATGATATATGGTCAGCAATTATTTTTGCAATAACAATTGCTGTTGGGTTAACACCTGAAATGCTTCCAGTTATAA
>CAMUZC010000160.1 GCA_947165105.1 uncultured Lachnospiraceae bacterium
ATTTAATCCTACTTCTCATTTTATTACATTTAATTTCTATGGTATAACTACTCAATCAATAACAACTTCATACCAAATTATTATAGAATTATATTTAATTTTATATGGCGGAGTTATGGATAATATCTTATCAGAAGCAACATGTACTATTGGCCAAGCAGTAGAGCCCGAAGGAAAGCAAACTCAAGCTAATTTAAGTTGTAAAATTCCAGATTTAGATGAAACTAAAACATATAAATCTTTTGAATTATATAATTCTGAATTTATTGTTGATATTTCAGATGATGATGAAGTATTATTAAATCCAGTCAAAAATCAAGAAGCTATTAAAAATGGAGCATTACTCGATTATTCATTAGAAGAAAATAAAAATAAACTTACACTTTATTTCACAGTTGAATCAATTAATGGGACTGCTTCAGAAAAGGGTGAATTCACAATTGTTGGTACTGTGACTCAAGAAATTACTGAAGAAAATAAATTTATTTTTGAATAAGCCTATCCTTGGAAATATGTGACAGAATGTATTATTCCTAAAATATCAGCTGGAAAGTTGAAATAGTTTGCCAATTAGACAATAGTTTTTCAGGATTTATAATGAATTCACAACAAATAATAAGAAAAGGACCAGAAGAACTTTTAACTATTACTAGCTTTAAATCTGTTGAAGAATTACATTGGAATAAAGATGCACTTTCAACAGATGACACTACTGAAGAAATAATTTCACCTGAAGAAACTGAAAAAAAATTGGATATAAATTTATCTTTTAGACATATCTAATCCTTCTTCTCACTTTATTACATTCTATTTCTATGGTATAACTACTCAACCAATAACAGCTTCATACCAAATTATTATAGAATTATATTTAATTTTATCTGCTGGAGTTATGGATAATACCTTATCAAATGTAGAATGTACTCTTGGTCAAGCAGTAGATTCAGATGGAAAGAAAGCTCAAGCTAATTTCAGTTGTAAAATTCCGATTTAAATGAAACTAAAACATATGAATCCTTTGAATTATATTATTTTGAAGATATTGTTGGTATTCCAGATGATGAAATATTATTAAATCCAGTCAAAACTAAAGAAGCTATTAAAAACGGAGCAATAATCGATTATTCATTAGAAGAAAATAAAAACAAACTTCGAATTTATTTCCAAACTGAATCAATTAATGGAGTTGTTTCAGAAGAAGATGAATTTGCAATTGTTGGTTCCAATAAATCAAGAAATTACAGAAGAAACTAAATTTACTCTTGAATTGCTCTATCAGGAAACTATATAACAGAATGTACTATTCCTAAAGCTTCAGTTGGAACAGTTGAAATAACCTGCGTATTAAGCGAAAGTATTTCATCATATATAATGATTGAACAACTAGTAATAGGATGTGGATTAGGAGAAATAACTATTACTAGTGTCAAATCAACTGAAGAAATAAAATGCACTAAAGATGAAGATACAGATATAGCTAAAAATTCAACTGAAGAATCGGAATTAGCTAATGGAACAGAAACTCAAAAAACTAATGGAACTGAAACTGAAGAATCAGATTTAGTTAATGGAACTGAAACTGAAAAAACAGATATAACTATTGAAATCTCAACTGATGATACTACTGAAGAAATAATTTCACCTGAAGAAACTGAAAAAAAATTGGATGTAACTTTATCTTCTAGACAAATAAATCAATTTATATTTAATCCTACTTCTCACTTTATTACATTCTATTTCTTTGGTATAACTCAACCAATAACAGCTTCATACCAAATTATTAAAGAATTATATTTAATTCTATCTGGTGGAGTTATGGATAATACTTTATCAAAAACAATATGTACTCTTGATCAAGCAGTAGACTCCGAAGGAAAGCAAGATCAAGCTGATTTCAGTTGTAAAATATCAGATTTAGATGAAACTAAAACATATGTATATTTTGAATTATATGATTCTGAATTTATTGTTGGTATTCCAGATGATGAAGTATTATTAAATCCAGTCAAAACTCAAGAAGCTATTGAAGCAGGAAATTTAACAGATTATTCATTAGAAGAAAATAAAAACAAACTTCCAATTTATTTCGAAACTGAATCAATTAATGGAGTTGTTTCAGAAGAAGGTGAATTTACAATAGTTGGTACTGTAAATCAAGAAATTACAGAAGAAATTAAATTTACTCTTCAATTATTATATCCAGGAAACTATATAACAGAATATACTATTCCTAAAGCTTCAGCTTTTAGCCAGAGTATTACAGCATATGTAATGAATGAACAACAAATAATAAGAGATGGATTAGAAGAAATCTTTACTAATACTAGTATAAAATCAAATGAAGAATTAAAATGGGTTACAGAAAGGTATCTCAATTCTGTTGGAGAAAAGCTAGTTTCTTCTTTGGAATAACTAAACCCAAACAAGCTGCTAGTTTTAAAACTATATCTATTACTATTGTTGTTAGATTGCAAGCAAGATTAAGACAATTGAAAGAAACAAGTCTCCAATTTATCAAAATTAGCTTGTAGACTAAACTGCGAAAGTGATAATGCTTAATACTCCTGCCGGAATAGAATTAAGCGAAGATAAAATAATTGCATGAACTACCAGAAACTCCAGATCCTTCAGAATTACCTATTTCTAAAGATAATTCCAATCCTGAAAAATTATTCCAATTTTTTAATATATTAATCAACAAAACGAAAAAAATATTATTCAATTAAAAGAACAAAAAATAAATATAGTTTACAAAGAAAATGATGATGCTTGTATAAATAAAAATAATGAAAGTGATTTTATACCAACAAATAAAAATAATAATAATAATTATAAATTTTCTTCTAAACAAGAATTAACTGATGAATTAACTATAAATAATAATATAGACAATGAATCAAAAGTAAATAATAATGAATCAACAGACATTTGGAATAATGACTCATTTAATAATAATGAACCATTTTTAAAAGATATTATAAATAATCCAAATTATTTTAATAAAAAGAATGGAGATCAATTATATCCAGATAATTTTTTTAAAGAAATTTATTTAAAAGAAGGTATTAATTCTAGAAGTGAATTATTAAGAAAAAAAATGTGTTTACAATTATATAGTGTTTTAAAATTAGTATTACCTTTTTGTCAAGAAGATATTTTTAAAAAAAATGTTATATTTTTGGAATATTTAGCTAGACATATAGATCCATCATTTGGAAATAAATATATGATTATAATTAATATGATAATAGAATTAAATCAGAAGCGGTAAAAATTAAAAACAAAAATAAAAATAAAAAATAAAATTGTTTATTGATTTTATTAAAATATTTTTAATAAAATTTTAAATTATTTAATTATAGGTATTTATTTACTATAATTAAATATAATTATTTAAAATATGGGGATTGGGGATTGGGGATTGGGGATTGGGGATTGGGGATTGGGGA
>CAMUZC010000161.1 GCA_947165105.1 uncultured Lachnospiraceae bacterium
GGTGCCATTTTAGGGTCATAAATTTTCAGGAAAGGATGATTATGTTTATCGGATAATTTTTTTCACAATCTTCACAATAATCAAATCCTTCACATACAGCGCATTTAAATCTGCATCCAAATATAGGATAACTTCCACATCCATTACATTTTACCCTATGTAATATATTAAAATTATTTAATTTATTGGTATTATTATTTTTTAACAATATTTTGGCACTTGTTTTTTTAAAGCCTATTACTTCGAAGGTAAATACAGAATATCCATATTGATCTAAATTTTTAGTTGTTGCATATAATCTTATGAATTTTGCATTAATATCAGCAAAATTACCTATTCTTGTTTCACCTCCTTCTCCGTCAGTAATTTTGGCCACATCAGTCCAAGAATTCCCATCAATTGATACTTGAATTTGATATTCTTTTGCTCCAGCTGCTTCCCATTTTATTTTAAATCCACTGACGATATATACACTTCCTAAATCTACTTGTAACCATTCTGGTTCATTTTTTCCATGTTGACTTTCCCATCTTGTAGTTTCATCTGAATCAATTGCATACTTTGCTTCATTTCCACTCATTTCAGATGATGCTGTAGCAGTTTTACCTAACAAAACATTTATTTTTGTTTCATCTGAATCATCTCCTTTTTTGTCATCTTTTTCTATATCTTGTTCAGCTTTAGGATCATCTGATGTTTGTTGTCCTTTTTCTTCATTAACAATGCCAGAATCATTTCCTCCATGAGCATAATAATCATCTAAAGTAAGTGATTTTGTATTACAATATGAAATAAGTACTTGCCTTGCGTAACCTTTACCTCCAACTCCTGTTGAAATTGAGGGTCCCGTTCCATTAATAATATGATTAAATCCTACTAAAGGCCCTTCACCATTTGCAATTTCTACAATACAAGCATTTTCGATTTTAACCCCTTCGGTGTCGGGGACCTCAAAAGCATTATCTAAGAAAATACTAGCACCATTTGTATATATAAATACATCATAAGAACCAAGTCCTAAAGCATAATGATTTTTTACTGAGTTACAAACTTTATATGCAGCAAAGCCTAGTGCCTTTCCTTCATGGCTTTTCCAATCATTTTGATTTTGGGGATCATAACATTTTTCATTTTGTAAAAAATAAGTTTTACCGTATTCCCCTCTCCATAAAATATCATATTCTTGAAAATGTTCTACCATTAGCCCATACATAGTGACATTATCACCATTTACAACAAGACCATTTTCTGCAGTGTTTAAATCCCAACCAACTCCATCTCCATGATCAGCTCTCCATAACCAAAAATCATCACCTATAACATTATTACTATTTATAACTACTGCTTGATGAGTTGAAGCTACTCCAGGATGAACTCCTCCAATACGGACGAAAATATCTTGCAATATAGTAGGGTTAGAAGAATGGTCAGTATTGCATCCTTTTTCACCGACTACTAACATATTATTTGAATTATATTGTGCATCAAATATAATTCCAGCTATAGTAACTCCACTAACATCTGCCACTTTCATAGCTGCGTCTTTATTTACATCATTTGGGATTATTGTTGCTAATCCTAAACCTAATACAATAGTATTAGGATTATTTATTTGAATAGGCTCCTCTGCATAGTATATACCAGGAGAAAGTATTATATTTTTGCCTTCATTTAATGCTTTATTTATTGAAAAAGCATTATCTCTATCAGCTCTTGCAATATAAAACTCACTAATATCTAAAATAGTTCCTTCTCCTATATTATTATTTGTCCAAGAAATTCCTTTAGATTTCTTCCTAAGAGCAGGAGCAAATACTTTATATTCTTTCTCATTTTCATCGAAAAATAAAAATGGTTTTTCTCTAATTACATCTGTATTATCAATAATTGTTGTTGCTTTCCCATTCTTCCAGTTTGATACTCCAAGCCCACTTTCTAGTTTATAGGTATCTTGAGCAGATACTCCATCAACTCCTTGGGAAACAAAATTCCAGTTAACTCCGTAAAAATTTTTGCTTAAATTACAATTACGTATATAATATTGTTGTTGACTATAGGAACCAACTTCAGCTTTAAAAGTACTATCAGCGATATATCCACCACTTGCCCATCCATACCACCAATCTAACATAGAAGGCCTATCAACTTGTAATCTCCTGGCAGGTGCAGCTTGTGAAACAGACCATAAAAATTGGAACCAAACATCATTAGAACCATATACTGTTTCAGGGGTAATTTCTACATTTTCAATATTCATCCAGAAATTGCATGTGACATTGCTATTAGGTAAAACAGCAGGAACATGAACATTTTTAATTTTTACATCAGTAGGTACTTTACCAAGACCTATAATTTGCATATAATAAGACATATCAAAATTATCAGCTTTCATATTAGAATAATTTCCAGTTTTAAAAGCAAAAGAATATCTCCCTGAACCGAATTGTTGACCAATCGTAGCATTTCCTTCTCCATCAACAGCTCCTTGAATTTTATATATATCATTTATAGTATTGTAAATTTGTTCTATATCATCAGATGGTGAAAAAATGTGCATATTTTCTCCGAACATATCAATTTCTAAAGAAACAGCTTGAGATAATTCATTACTTCCAGAAATAGCTATTTTGTAGAAATTAGAATATTTGTCTTCACTAGCATTTTCATCTGTAAATGATGTATCTTTAACAGTTCCTATTTTTTTATATTCGGTATATCGGCTTTCAGCTCTATATACATCATAACTTGTAGCATTTACATATGAGTTCCATGATATAGTAAGGTTTTTTCCATTTTTTTGTATCTCAAAATCTCCAAATTGTTGTTTAGCCGCTCCAATTTTTAAAGAAGGTTCTTTTTTAACATTAAATTTTTTATCATATTTTGTTTTTAATGGATTTTTTTGCTTATATTTTTGCGACAATTCCATCATTTTATTTTGGAATGGAATTGATTTTTCTAGTTTAACTTGAAGACATAATTTCTTTTGAATTTCAAGGATTTTTTTATCGTTTTCTTTTATTTTTTTTTCTATTTGTTTTATTCCTTTTCTAATTTTTTTTTTCAAATTATTTTTTTTATTAAATAATTTAATTATTTTTTTTTTAATTTCTTCAATTTCTTTTTTTTCTTCTATATTATTATTATTTATATTTTTATTTTTATCTTTTTTTTTATCTTTATTTTTATCTTTATCTTTTATTTTATCATTTGGGTTATTTGAATTTTTAATATTATTATTATAATTAGATTCATTATTTTCTTTAACTTTTATTTTATTTTCTTTAATATCCTCATTTTCATTTTTTATTTCCAAATTTTTAATTTCATTTCTTTTTGTGCCTTTATCATCACCAATAATATCATTATTTTGGCTTTTATTATTATTATTAGTATTTTTAGTTTTCTTTT
>CAMUZC010000162.1 GCA_947165105.1 uncultured Lachnospiraceae bacterium
CCCCAATCCCCATTTTTTATTATCCAATTTAAATATAAATATATTTTTTAATAATTATATTAATAAAAAAAAATATAAAAATTAAAAAAAATATTAAAAAATAAAATTTTTTATTTTTCATTTATTTATTTTTAAATAAATTATTTTCACTGAATGATAAATTAAAAACAAAACTAATGATTTAATTTTTCTTATTAAAACTCTAATTTAATTTCCTTCTTTGAACAATTGGAGGTTGCTAGTAGAAACTAAATGTTGTTCTTTGGTAAGTGATGGTTTAGGTACTTCTATAGGAACAATATTCCAAATATCATTTGCATAATCTTGAATGGATCTATCAGATGAGAAATAACCCATATGGCAAATATTTTCCACACATTTTCTATCCCATTCATCTCTATTTTGATAATCATGATCAATTTTTTCTTGAGCTTCTAAATAATCATAGAAATCATGACAAGCTAAATAATAATCTCCTCCATTTATAATACCAGTGATATAATCATGCATAAATGAAGTATTTCCAAATCTATTATTATAAATGGCATCAAAGCATTCTTTTAATCTTGAACCTACATAATTTCTTTTTCCATTTCTTAAATCTTCTCTAATTCTGGCAACTTCGTCGACTTTTCTTCCGAAGAAATAAATATGGTCTTCTCCGACTTTTTCAGCAATTTCGATGTTTGCACCATCATGAGTACCTAAAATAATTGATCCAGTCATAACGAATTTCATACATGAAGTACCGGAGGCTTCCATACCAGCGGTTGAAATATGTTGGGAAATATCTGCAGCAGGGATAATAATTTGAGCTGCGGAAACTTTATAATCTGGTAAAAATACAATTTTATAATATTGATTAACATCTCCGTCATTATTTACTACATTTGCAATCATATTAATTAATTTAATGACATTTTTAGCTAAAGCATATCCTGGTGCGGCTTTTCCTCCAAAGAAGGTTACTCTTTTGGTTAAACGTTGTTTTTCATCATAAGACATTTTTTTAATTTTTAAATATCTATAAATGCAATAGATACAATTCATAAATTGTCTTTTATATTCATGAATACGTTTTACCATAATATCAAACATGAAATGTTCATCTATATCTATATGGCAATTTTTTCTTACAAATTCTTTTAATCTTAATTTGGCGGCTAATTTAGCAGTTCTATATCTTTGCATGAAATCTTTTTCAGTTCCATCTTCTTTAATTTTATCTGGAATTTCTTCTAATAAATCATATTCAGCAAGCCAATCATTTCTTCCTCCATTATATTTAGTTAATAATTTACTTAATTCAGGGAAGGCACAATGAACCCATCTACGAGGTGTGACACCATTGGTAACATTAGTGAATTTTTCAGGCCATAATTCATAAAATTCTTTGAATAAATCAGTTCTTAATAAACCTGAATGTATTCTTGCAACACCATTTACTTTTGTACTTGATACTATGCATAAGTTTGCCATTCTAATTTGTTTAGGCCATGATTCTTCTATGATTGATAATTTACTCATTCTATTATAATCTTTTGGATATTTTTTCTTAATTTCTTCCATAAAGAAGTAGTTAATTAAATAAATTAATTCTAAATGTCTAGGTAATAATCTTTCAAAAATATCTACACCCCATTTTTCCAAAGCTTCGGGTAAAACTGTATGATTTGTATAATTGAATGTTCTTTTTACAATATCAAAAGCTCTACCATAATCTATACCATTTTCATCGATAAGAATTCTTAATAATTCAACTAAGGCTAAAGTTGGATGAGTATCATTTAATTGAATACAATTGTATTTAGGGAATTCATCCCAACTTAAATTCAATTTTTTGAATTCAGCTACGACATTTTGTACTGAAGCACTGGAGAAGAAAAATTCTTGTTTTAATCTTAATTCTTTACCACTCATAGAATTATCATTTGGATATAAGACAGAAGTAATATAATTAGCTTGATCTCTTTCAGCTAAAGCACTTTGATGATCACCTCTATTAAATTGGTCAAAATTGAATTCATTACTAGGGAAACTTTTCCATAATCTTAAAGTGTTACAATTGAAAGTATTAAATCCAGGTACAGCTGTATCATAAGCAACCGCCACAACTTCTTCACCACCTTGCCAACTTCTGCATTTTTTTCCATCTTTCCAATCATCTTTGACATATCCATAGAATCTTACTTTGAATTGTGTATCTAATCTCATGATTTCCCATGGATTACCTTTGGTTAACCAATAATCGGGGAATTCTTTTTGTTCACAATTTTGTATAGCTTGTCTGAAAATACCATAATCATATCTGATACCATATCCCCAAGCAGGATAATTCAAAGTAGCCATAGAATCTATGTAACATGCAGCAAGACGTCCTAGACCTCCATTACCTAACGCTGGATCATTTTCATTTTCGTAAATTTCTTCAATTTTTACACCGAATTCATGTAGGGCATTTTTATAACATTTTTCTAAATCTATACATACTAAGGCATTTTGGAGAAGTCTTCCTAAAAGAAATTCTATAGATAAATAATATATTTTTTTGGGATTATTTATTCTTATAAATAATTGAGTATCATTCCATTGTTCCAATAAACGGTCACGTACACTAAGTGCTGTTCCTTGGAATAAATAATGGGAATTTACATCAAATCTTGTTGTAGCCAAAGTATATTCTATATGTTTTACAATTGATTTTTGTACATTTATTATATCTCTAGGTAAATATGTATCCATCAATTCCCACATTTTTTCTTTAGTTTGATCATTTTCGTTGAATCTAAATTCAGGTCTGAATAAATCCTGTTTTTCATCAAATCCTTCATATAAAGATTTTCTTCTTTTTAAAGATACTAATCCATCTTTTGGAGGTTTTTTTGGTTTTGGTTTTTCTTTTTCTTTTGTATCTTCTTCTACTTCAACTTCAACTTCTTCTTCCACTTCTTCTTCGACTTCACCCTCGGCTTCTCCTTCGGCTTCTCCCTCTCCTTGTGCATGGATTTCGAGCTTATTTTCTTCTTGTTTGGCTCCTTCTTCTCGTTGATCTCCCTGTTTTTCTTCACCTTGATTTGCGTCTTCTTCCTCTTCTTCGACTTCTTCTTCTACTTCTTCTTCTTCTGGATTACTTTTTATTTTCATTTCCAAGGTTTCCTGTTGATTATCACTCATTTAAATGAATTTAAATTCTTTTTGATTCAATTATTTTTAATTAATTAATTAATTTTTTTAATAAATTAAGAATTAAATTAAGTATATTATTTTACTATTATTTTTTCAAATTTATTTAATTTTTTAATTAATTTTTTTTAAATTATAAATTATTTTTTATTTAAATTTGGATTGGGGATTGGGGATTGGGGATTGGATTTAATTATGTCAGATAAAGAAATTTTAGAAAATCTAT
>CAMUZC010000163.1 GCA_947165105.1 uncultured Lachnospiraceae bacterium
GAGAACTGAATGTTTCATCTAAGTCCATTTTACCAACAACATCACGAATTGTTGTTATTGCTAAGTATTCAATACCCTTTTTCAAAGATTGAATTTCATATACAGCTTTAGCTGGGTCTGTTATTTTATAGAACACAACTGTGTCTATTGTAATTGTAACGTTATCGTGTGTGATAACTCCTTGTGGTGGAATATCCATTGTTTGTTGTTTTAAGCTAACGATTGATCTAACATGGTCGATAAATGGTACGATTATTGTTAAACCAGCGTCTGCTACTTTGTGAAATTTTCCTAATCTTTCAATAATGTAAACTTCTGATTGTTTTACAACTTTAATTGTTTTAAATCCTATGAATAAAACTAATGCAAGTAAAATTATAAAAAATATTACTGTTCCTGACATAATTTTGTCCTCCTTAAATTATAATAAATATTATTTCTCTACATTTTTATTTGTCGATTTTACTATATATCATATTGTAGATTTTTCTTTTGCAAGTTCTACTATTGCTTTTACGCCATTTATATTTAGAATGGTGACTTCAGCACCTTCTTCTATAATGCCTTCTTTAGAACATTTTGCAGACCAGGCTTCTCCGTTTACTTTAATTTGCCCAGTGCCTTTCAAGGAATTTATTTCCTTAGTTACAATTGCTTTTTTGCCTATGATTGAGTTAGCATTTGTTATAGTGTTATCATTTTTTGTGAATTTTTTTGCCAGTGGTCTTGTGCAAAAAAGTAAGAGTATTGATGAAATTGTAAATACTCCAATTTGTATTACTAAACTGTCAGTAAAGAGACTTACAATCATTGTTATTAAGGCTCCAACTCCTACCCAGAAGAGTAAGAATCCAGGTCCCATCATTTCTAAGATAAAAAATAGTATAGCTATAATTAACCAAATTTGCCACATATTCATTACCTCCTACGAACAATATTATATCATATAATGGAAAAAAAGGGAAGATATTTTTAAGAAATACTTAGGTAAAGTTGAAAAATCAGATAAAGTGTGATAAAATAATGGAACAGTTTTATAACTGAAATTTTTGCATAAAGGAGAATAATGAAATGATTGATGTGGAAAACACAAAACCTGAAAGAGATTTTCGGGTTGATGAACAAATTACGCTTGATGATGTAAAGCGGAAGTACGAACTAAATGAAGCTATAACTGGACATGTTCTAAGTTTTAACCTTAAAGAAAAAATAATTAGGGTTTCTTTAGGAAATAGTATTGTTGGAACATTGCCATTTAACGAGGTTTGTTTGGAGGACTTAAAGTTCATCGAAGGCACACCTGCTCAGGTAAAGACAATTTACAAAAAGAAGATTATTCGTGCTAAAGTTACTGCAATAGATGGAAAAAATATTTATCTTTCAAGAAAGCAGAATTTGTTAGATGTTTTCACCGAGTTGAAGAAACGAGGTTTAGCATTTTTTAATGCAACTATTGAAAATGCTGGAAAATATAATATTTTTTGTGATATTGCTGAGGGAATAATTGCTTATTGTAGTGTTGAAGAATTATCCCGTGTTTATATTGATGATGCAAGAGATTGGGTTACTATAGGAAATCATATAAGAGTAAGAATAACTAAATATAATGATCCTGAAAGCCTTGTTTGGTGCAGTGCCAAAAAAGCTGCTATGGGAAATTACAAAATAATAAAACCCAGAACAAAGATAATGGCTAAAATAGGAAAACCAATCAAGAATGAAAACGGAATGGTCACGGGGTATTTTGTCGAAATTACACCAGCAATAGCTGGAATAGCAGATGTTCGTGAAGATTATGGTCCTAAAAAAGAATATAAATTAGGCGAAATGGTTGAATGCTATGTAAGAAATGTAGACGCAAAAAAACATCGTGTTAAGCTTTTTTTAGAGAATTAATTGTTTCTAATTTCTTCAAGGGACCTTTTATTATAAAAAGGTCCCTTTTTCTAATAAAAGTATTGATTTTTTAAAAAATAAATGGTATTATATATAAAAATTAAAAGCTAATAAAAAAGCAAAGTAGAGTAATTTGCAAATTATTCACAGAGAATTAGGAGTGGTGAGAGCCTAATATAATGAGTTACTTGAAATTTCACTTTTTTAGCCTTTTACTTAAATGAGAAGAGTAGGTAAAAGCGGTTGTTACGTTATAACTGGAATGAGGTAAAGTGTAAATTAATTGTTAAATCTATTACATTTTTACAAAATTAGGTGGTACCACGAGTCATTTCGTCCTAGAGATAGGAGGAAATGACTTTTTTGATTTTATGAAACCAGAAAGATTGTCCACCAAATTTTTCAAAGAAGGGAGAAATATTTATGAAAGAACAAATTGAAGCTATTAAGCAAAAATCAATTTTAGAGATTAAAAATGCAAATGATTTAAAAGAGCTAAATGATCTAAGAGTTCAATACTTAGGAAAGAAAGGCGAGCTAACATCAGTTCTAAGAGGAATGGGAGCTCTATCAGCTGAGGAAAGACCTATTATTGGTAGTTTAGTAAATGAAGTTAAAGATGAATTAGAAAGACTAATTTCAGAAAAGGAAGAAGCGTTTAAACAAGAAGAATTAAATAAAAAGTTAGAATCCGAAACTATTGATATTACATTGCCAAGCAAAAAAGTTAAAAGAGGTAGTAAACATCCATTAAATAGAACTATTGAAGAAATTGAAGATTTATTTGTTTCAATGGGATATGACGTTGTTGAGGGACCAGAACTTGAAACTGATGAATTTTGTTTCGAAAGATTGAATTTACCACAAGGACATCCTGCAAGAGATATGCAAGATAGCTTTTATATAACAGATTCATATTTGTTAAGAACTCAAACATCTGCTGTTCAAGCAAGAGAAATGCTAAGAAAAGGTGGAAAAGATCCAATAAGAATGATATGTGTTGGTAAAACATATAGAAGAGAAGATGATGCAACACATTCACATCAATTTAATCAAGTTGAAGGATTGGTTATTGATAAAAAGGAAAATCATGTTTCTTTAGCGGATTTAAAGGGTACTTTAGAGGTTTTTATGAAGAAAATGCTTGGAGAAAATACAGAGCTAAGATTTAGACCAAGTTATTTCCCATTCACAGAACCATCTTATGAAGTTGATGTTTCATGCTTTAATTGTGGTGGAAAAGGTTGTTCTTTATGTAAGAAAACTGGATGGATTGAACTCTTAGGTTCTGGTATTGTTCATCCAAATGTGCTTAAGATGAACGGGTACGATCCTGACATTTATGGCGGATTTGCTTTTGGTACTGGAATTGATAGATTGGCCATGTTTAAGTATGGAATTACTGATATGAGGTATTTATATACGAACGATGTGAGGTTTTTGGAGCAATTTGATAGGAAGGATTAGA
>CAMUZC010000164.1 GCA_947165105.1 uncultured Lachnospiraceae bacterium
ATATAATAAATTATTATTTTTATTAATCTTTAATTAAAATTAATTTAAATTAATTTTTAATAAAAAATAATTTTTTATATTTTTAATATTTAAAAAAAATTGGCTTAAATAGTTTATATAAAATGGCAATGGATGGGAATGTAGACACAAATTTATACTCAAGACAAATTGGTACTTTTGGTATGGAAACAATGGGAAAATTAATAAAGATGAAAATTTTAATAGTAGGGCTTAGAGGACTCGGTGTTGAAACAGCAAAAAATACAATTTTAGCTGGACCAAATGAAGTACAATTATATGATCCTGAACTAGTTACCATAAATGATTTAGGAGGTAATTTCTATTTAAGTGAAGCAGATGTTGGTAAAAAAAGAAGGGATGAAACATGTGTATCTCAATTAGCTGAACTTAACCCCTATGTCCATGTTTCAGTAATGAAAGGAACAATCCTAGAAAATATTACCAAATTTAATGTAATAGTTATCACTGAAGTGATGCAAAAAGAAAAATTAATTGAAATTGACGAAATTTGTCGTAAAAATAAAATCGCTTTTATTTATTCAGCTATTTTAGGTTTATCAGGATTTGTCTTCGATGATTTTGGTACAGAACACACTATACTCGATGAAAATGGTGAAGATTGCAAAACTTATTTATGTAGAATTATTTCAAATGATGGATTTGTCACAATTGATGATTCTATCGGAGGAGGAAAATTCGCCTTAGGGGATGGAGATTATGTAAAATTTAAGGAAGTAGGCGGAATGACACAATTAAATGATGGAAAGCCTAGAGAAATAAAAGTAGTTTCTTCTAATTCATTTAAAATTGTAGGAGATGAAGATTTTTCAAAATATCCAGAATATACTAGTGGAGGAATTATTGAACAAGTTAAATTACCTAAAAAAAAATGCTATAAATCTTTAAAAGAAAGATTAGAAAATTTCTTTGATGAAACTCCTATTGACCCCATTGATTTAAGTAAATTCGGAAGAAATGAATTATTATATATATCTTTTATATCACTACATGAATACTATGCTAAAAACAATTCTCTTCCAGAATTAAATAATAAATCCCAAGCTGATGAAATTGTCAAAAGAACAAAAGAATTATATGACGAATATTCAAAATTATCCAAAGAAGGAAAATTAAACTGGTTTGCTGGTGTTCAAGAATGGGACGAAAAAATCCCATTTAATGTCGCTTCTTGGGCTAGATCAGAAATATCCCCTGTTTGTGCATTCTTAGGAGGTATTGTCTCTCAAGAAATTGTTAAATTCACAGGAAAATATACTCCAATTAATCAATGGTTATTATTTGATTTCTTCGAAACAGTGGCTAATCTAGGAGATAAAGTTGATAGAAGTTTAAAAGGATCAAGATATGATGATCAAATTGCTATATATGGAAATGAAATGCAAAAAAAAATTGAAGATTCAAATATATTTATGATAGGAGCAGGAGCCTTAGGATGTGAATTTTTGAAAAATTTCGCTTTGATGGGTGTTTCTATTAGCAAGGGTAAAGAAGTTGTTGTTACTGATAACGATAACATTGAAACAAGTAATTTAAATCGTCAATTTTTATTCAGAAAAAATGATATTGGACACTCTAAATCAAAAAGAGCTTGTATTGCTGTAAAAAAAATGAATCCAGCTTTTAATTGCAAAGATTTACAAAGTCGTGTTGGACCAGAAAATGAACATATTTTTGATGAAAAATTCTGGAATAGCCAAACTTATATTATAAACGCTGTAGATAATATCCAAGCAAGAAAATATATTGATAACCAATGTACCACTTTTGGAAAATGTTTAATAGATTCAGGAACATTGGGTACTAAGGCACATGTGCAAATGGTAGTCCCCCATGTAACTACATGCTACAATGATAGTCAAGACCCACCAGAAGAGGGTGTACCTATGTGTACTATGCACAATTTCCCTGCTATGATAGAACATTGTATCGAATGGGGTAGAGATCATTTTAATGAATATTTCACTGATGTTATTAATGATGCAAAAAAATTATTAGAAGACAAAGATAAATTTTATGCTGATTTAAAAAAAGAAGGAAATACTACATTACAATTAACTAAATTGAAATTTATAAAAGAACATGTAGTTTTAGCTGCTGAACAAAATATAGATGAAGTAATAAAATTCTCTGTTATGCAATATACTGAAAATTTCGCCTATAGAATTCAACAATTATTATTCAATTTCCCTGAAGACTATAAGAATAACGATGGTTCTAAATTTTGGAGTGGTTCCAAGAGAGTCCCTCATCCCATACCTTACAACGCCGATGATGATTTAGCTTTCTTATTTGTTAAAAATTATGCTACAATATTAGCTAGAGCTTTATCAATAAAAGGTGATTTATCAGATAAACATATCAAAGAAGTTTCCTCAAAAGTACAAATTCCTGCATTTGTTCCAAAGACTGTAAAAATAAAAGTAAAAGATGACGAACCAGATGAACAACAAAAAATCCCAGCAAATGAACAAGAATTAGAAGAAGCTGAATTATCAAATTTAATGAAAGAATTAAGTCTTTATGATAAAAAAAAAGCTGATCCTGAAAAAATGCATCCAGAAGATTTCGAAAAAGATGACGATACCAATGGACATATAGATTTCATACATGCATGTTCTAATTTAAGAGCAAGAAATTATAAAATAAAAGAATGTGATAGGCAAAAAACAAAAATGATTGCAGGAAAAATTATTCCAGCCATTGCCACTACAACTGCTGCTATAACTGGTATTGTCTCATTACAATTATATACTTTATATCAAACTGATAAAATTGACTTTTTGAGAGATTGCTATTTGAATTTAGGTATTAATTCAATGATTATGAGTGAACCAAGAGAAGCTATTAAAAATCAAGATAAAGAAAATGATCCTATATTATTAGGGCCTGTAAAAGCAATCCCACCAAATTGGACTGTATGGGATAAAATTACTATTAACAAATCTATGACTTGCAAAGAATTAATTGATTATATTATGGAAAAATATAAAGTTGAAGCAAATATTATTACTGCTGGAAATACTACTATTATACAAACATTTATGGGTAGTGCTAAAGATAGAATGAATAAAAAAATCGAAGATATATATAATGAAACTGCTAAGGTTAAATTAAGTGAAGATACTAAATGTCTTAATTTAGAAATTGGAGGAGATATTGGAGATGCTACTGCTATAATGCCTACTTTTAGATATGTATTTAAAAATTAAACTTTATGGTTAAACAATAAAAATAAATTAAATAGACATTTTATTCAATATTCAATGTTTCACTATTCTTAATTAAGTAATTTAAACTTTGAATAATAAAATCTAT
>CAMUZC010000165.1 GCA_947165105.1 uncultured Lachnospiraceae bacterium
TTATAATTTATATAGTATATAAATAATTTTTAATCTTACAAAAAATAATAAAAGTTCATCAATTTCTCCAAAAAATTATTCATTGGATACGTGTATAGAAGGTTTCTTTTGTCTCATACTTCTTCCTCCAATATTATAACTAGAATTTCTTCTCATAGATTTAATAATAATACTTCCTTGCAATATTTTAGATCCTTTCAAATCTTCCAAGTTTCTTGGATTATTAACAGAAACTCCATGTTTCTCATTAACATTTACAGGTTCTTTAATATTTGTTTCTTTAACTAAATCATCATAATTTGCTACTTTATTATCACTAGGTTTATCCAAATAATTTTGAATAAGAACATCTATAGGAATAAATTTAATTATTGCACTTAAAACAAAGGTTATAGCTGAAAAGCCTATAACAATTAGCCATTGAATTAAAGTTAAACCTCTTTCTGTACATTTGAATGCATCTCTACCAAATTCAATAAGTATAATTTGTAAAGCAAGTTCACAAAGGGTTATGATAGGGAAAAAGAAGTTATTTGTTATTCTAACAAAAATATTCAAAGAATCATCAATTACTCTGCAATTAAATTGATTGAATAATGTATAAATAACAAAAACATTAAAAACTATTGTCATATGAGTTGTACCAGCATTAACTCTTGAATATTCTTCATATGCGAAACTTAAATCATTTTTTTCATAATAATAACCACAAAATTTTTCTGATGTATTTACTCTTCTTTTAATGCTATTATCCCATTTTGGGCTTGTTCCAAAAATAATATTATCAGGACTAGTTTTACCAGGGAATTCTTCATAACAATATTCAATTATGTGATTTTCAGCAAGTCTTACTATATCATCTTCCTTAATAAAATGCGGTGCATATAAATATAATAAAATCAATAAAATTAATTCAATTATACTTTGGAAACCAATATGTTTCCACATTTTACCATTTATAATAGATTCTTCTTTTTTTGTCGGTTCCCTCTTTAACAGTTCTTCATAAGGAGGTTCAGTTGCTAAAGCCAAACTACCTAGAGAATCCATAATTAAATTTATCCATAACATTTGAATAGTAGTTAATGGTGTTTCGTTACCTATACAAGCACATATAAAAACTAATAGACAAGCACAGAAATTAACTGTTAATTGAAATTGTAAAAATTTCCTAATATTATCATATATATTTCTTCCATATATTATAGCAATAACTAATGATTTAAAATTATTATCTAATATAACTATATCACTTGCTTCTTTGGCTATATCTGTTCCATCAAACATAGCAAATCCTACATCACTTTTTGATAATGCAGGGGCATCATTTGTCCCATCCCCTGTGACTGCTACAATTTTATCTAATTCTCTTAAGCCTAATACTAAAGCATATTTATGTAAAGGTTGACTTCTTGCCATAACTTTTAAATTTTTAGTTAATTCTTGGAATGCTACTTTATCTTTAATTGTATCGTTTTTAATAGGGCTTTTTTGTTTTCCAGTTTTAGCAGCAATCTGTTCCGCTTCTGCTTCAGTTTTTGGGCATTTACATAAATTTGAATCTTGTCCACAAGTACTACAAAGTAATCCACCTATAGCACTATAAAAAGTATTTCCAGTTAAAGCTTTTGGTTTGGTTTCTAAAATATTTTTAATATGACCGGCTTTTCTTTCTTGATTTTCAGTCAATTCTGGTTCTTGTTCAACATCAGTAGGTTGTAAATTATCCAAATTTACATCTTTTCCCAAAATTCCACAATCTTTAGCTATAGCAGTGGCAGTAATTATATTATCCCCTGTGACCATAATAACATTAACCCCAGCAGAATGACATTTAGCAACAGCTTCTTTTACACCATTTCTAAGGGAATCCCTAATACCTACGCATGCTATAAATGTCAAATCATATTGATCTAGGGCTTTTCCATCAGAATTTTTGAATTTTTCCGCATTTTCAAATTCGTCTTCTAAAATATCTTTATAACATATATATAAAGATCTTAACATTTGTTTATTAAATTGTTGAACACTATCTGATATAAAATATCTTTCTGTGTCTCCTAAAGGTTTTACTAAACCAGTTTCTGGGTCTAAATAATTTTTACAATATACATTTACTTTTTCTGCCCCCCCTTTTGTATATAATCTATATCCAGTTTGGGATAAATCATGTTTTATAAAAGTTGTCATTCTTTTACGTTTTGAATCGAATGGAATTTGTTTATAAAATTTTTTATTTGAAGTATATTTTGATCTTTCTTCTCTTATAGAACATTTAAATCTGTATAAGAAATCAATAAAAGCCTTATCTGTTTTATTTTTTGTTTCACAAGCTTCTGTATCTCCATTTATATCTGGATTTTCTAATTCTCTAATTTGCCCATCTACATTTAGAGCAATTGCTATACGTAATTGATCCCAATAATTACTGTTCTTAAAATACGTATCATGTCCCTCTCTTATTTTTAATTCATTTTTAATATTTTTCTTTTTATCTAAAGCTTTTGTTTCATTATCTTCTATAGTTTCTTTTAATTCAATTTGTCCCTTTGCTGTCAAAATTCTAAAAACATTCATTTCATTTTTTGTTAAAGTACCTGTTTTATCAGTGCAAATATAATTTGCTCCTCCCATAGTTTCACATGCATGCATTTTTCTTACTAAATTTTGAAAATCCATTAATTTTTTAATTGAAAAGGCTAAAGACAATGTAACAGCTAATGGTAATCCTTCAGGTATTGCAACAACTATAATTGAAACGCATAACATTATAATATTTAAAACATTTGCTGAAATTTCACTTTTTGGATTAGTCAAATGGGTATTAGCTTCATGTTTTAAAGTTTCATTATAGATATCATATGGGTAATTCATCATATATGAATTAACAAGATCTTTTATGGCTGAATCTTTTTTGTATTTTTTATCATTTTTTAAATAATGAATAATAAATCTTATAGTTAAAGCAACTAAAGTAACAATTCCAGCAATCATACCAAACAACCCTATTTTTTCAGCAATATCTTCCAATTTTTTTTCTAAAGGTGTTTGACTGTTTTCTTGTGCATTATCTACTGTTCTTCTTATAATACCTTTTTGACAATGGTCTCCTACAGCTAAAACTATACCATATCCTGTTCCTTCAACACAATTTGTGCCACTGAGCATTAATGGAGAGGGGATTTTAGATGAAGCATTTTCATTTTTCATAAATACACATTTTTCATATGATTCTTTTTTTAAAGAATCACTTTCTCCAGTTAAACTACTTTCATCCATTTTTATTCCATTTCCTTCTATAAGCATGATATCACTAGGCATAATATCTCC
>CAMUZC010000166.1 GCA_947165105.1 uncultured Lachnospiraceae bacterium
CCAATCCCCAATCCCCAATCCCCAATCCCCAGGAAAAAAATTATATAAAAAAAAATAAAAAATAAAAATATTAATTAATTGAAAAAAAAATTAATTGAATATAATTTATAATAAATTAAAAATAATTAATATATATAATGTTTATCATAATTATTTGTTTATTTCATTTATTTAAATTTAATTATGTTTTATTCTAACAAATAATTTTAATGTTATTATTTATGTAAACATAAATATGATTAATAAGAATAATAATAATAATAAAAGAAGTATTTTTTAGATAAGTGAAACTATTTGACTTATTTTATACAAAGTTTCGGAAATTCCAGTTTGTAAAGCTTTATGTCTTAAGGAAGTAGAAATTAGACTAGTAACGCAAGGCCAAATATTGCAAACAATAAAAGCGACTAACCAGTTAACGAAGTAATGTCCTTGTGAATTTTTGAATACAGCACAGAAAGCAGCAACATAATACCAGCATAATAATATTAATAATCCAGAAATGACATAGAGAAGAATCATTTTTATTTTTGAAGTTCTTCTGGCTTTTTCAGCTAAGGTCTTTCTTTGTTCAGGATTTTCTTCTTGAGTTATTTTGACAATATCTCTTTCATTTAAGGAAACAAATCTTACAATTATTCCCATTATTATTGAGCATATACTTGATAAAACAATATTTGGAATATGAACAGCAGCATCACTATTTCCTTTATATTTATAAATGTTTCTCATGATATCATCATTAAAGAATAAAGCAGTAAAAGCGAAATAGAAACACATGAATAAAATGAAAAGAGCAATTTTTGTTGAACGTAAAATATAATCTTCTGAAGTATAGAAAGTAAATATGCATAATTGTTTCATTTTTAATAATGACCAATATCTTGCAAGGAATGTTCTATTATCATATTTCAAAGCTCTGGTATAACTAGCAAAGTTTAGTTGATCATCTTTAAGAACAACTTCTTTTTGAATATTTTTAGGATTTGTTTTTGGTCTTGTAAATGGATCTTTTGTAGTTTTTCCTTTATTATCAACATTTACTTTTTTTTTTGCTTCTTTTTGTTCCTTTTTATCCTTTTTTTCTGTAGTCTGGCTGTTTGATTTCTTTTTTGTTTTTTCTTCTTTTGTTCCAGTTGGTTTAGGTGGATTAGCTGGTTGATTTTGAATAATTCCTAAACCTTTGAATATTATGTCCATTTCTACTTTTTCTTTAATGAAATGGAAAATAGCAACACCAATAAAACTAGCAAATCCTACAAGTAAAATATATGATCCGAAATTCTTTTTTTGTCCATTTGCAGAAAATACTTGAGAAGCACATTTAAATACTTCAATGTTAGATCTTCTACTTATCATATCTTTGAAATTTTCAGGCATTTCTTTAGTAACATAATCTCCTGAATATGGTGTTGCTTCGTCTCCAGGTGATTTTATATTACATATACAAGTATAATAATTAGTGGTAGTATTATATCCGGCAAATACACATCCTGTATTACATAAATTAATATTTTCGTTGAAATAATCTTTTCTACGATCATCTAATAAAACATCATTTCCATTTTCATTTGTGAAAGGTGTACAAACATCATTATAAAAAGGACTATCTACATTAAAAACATCATAACCATTTGTTATACCAGACTCTATTTTACTTTGGAATTGGCTAGTTAAGAAGCTATAATCAAATGGATTGGATATAGAAACAGATGTACCAGCTTCTTGACAATCAGATAAAGGTAAGAAAGCTCCCAATGATGTTGAGAAAATTTGATATTCTACTACAGTTCCAAGATATTCTTCAGATAATTGCTTTAATAAATCTCCTTTAATTATCATTAAATCTTCTTCTTCAGGTATACCATATTTCTTTTTTAGTATTGCTTCACATGAAGATAAATCTAATATTGAAGGTCCACTTGTAGGTTTTTCACCTCCTCCTCCTCCAGTTATCAAATCTGCTAATTTTTCTAATTCTAATTTAAATGTGGTTAATTCAATACTTATATTATTTCCTATAATAATCTGACTTTCAGGCAAATTATATATTTGTCCATTTCCTAAAAAGTTATTAATATCAATACCTTTCATTTCTGGATATGCTTGTACTAGATATTCGTATAAACCAGTTGAAATGAAATCTTTAATATAAAATGTCCTATTTAGGAAATCATAGGGATTCTTTAAGCCAAATGGATTCTTTATTATTTTAAGACCTGCTGCAGTATGATTCATATTACATTTTTCTCCAAAAAGATCAGTGACAGGACAAAATTCTACACATTCGTGAGTTTCATATACGAAAAATGGGAATTTTGCAGGACAAGCGAAATTTTTAAGACAAACATCACAATCTTCTCCACAATTATCTTCGTCTTTTCCTAATAATTTAGCTAAATCATAATCATGGTAATATGGATAAATACCACATTTATGAGCTTTTCTATAACAATTTCCTATTCCTTTTTTGGTATCATAATACCACAATTCATAATGTGCGCCATCTCTACAAGAAAGACAACTCATTCTATTGGGATGACCCCAATTATCACATGTTTTGCATCTTAGATAGCATTCAGATAATTTGTTATAATCTTCTATATCAATATATGTTCTATCTATTTTTTCTCCACAATAGTATTGTTCTTCTGGTAGTCTATAAGATTCATTTCTCTGTTTACAATTCAAACAAACTTTTTCACCGTCCTCAATCACTGCTACTCCACCATGCCAAACTCCTCCATGAGGATATATTTTTTTTCCTATACATGTATCTTTAGTATAACACTGGAATACTGATGGTTTTGGCACTATTCCAAATGGATCCTTTCTATAATAATCTTCTTCGCATTCAGTACATTTATCAGTATATCTTTCTGAGCATCTTTTACAACCTTCTTTACATGCATCAAGTAAATTACATGTATCATCTATAACATGGAATAATTTATTTACTATTTTTGTTTCATTTTGGGTTTTGTAATAAGTGTAATTGAATGAGGGGCGATCTTTTATACATCTTCCATCTAAATTATATAGGTTATAATCTTTACAATTAACGCATTCCCATTTAGAATCATCTTTTGCTAAACAATAACCACAATCTTCATCACAATGTTCAGCATCTGGAGTTCTATAAAAGTGTTTAAAGCAATTATCACATTTTGTATCATTTTTACATATTTTACAATGGGGAAGGCATGGACAGCATTTTTTTCTATTTTCTCTTGTTACTTCATAAAATCCATTGTTAACGCAATCTTCATGACAAGATCCAGGAATACCATTACCTACAGTTTGATTACAGAAGAAATGTAAACCTT
>CAMUZC010000167.1 GCA_947165105.1 uncultured Lachnospiraceae bacterium
TTAACTATTTATAATATATCTTAATAATTATTTATTTAATAAAAAATAAATTAAAAATTATCAATTTTTCTATTTAAAAAACAAAATTCAAATTATTTATATAAAATGGCAATGGATGGAAAAGTAGATACAAATTTATATTCCAGACAAATAGGTACCTTTGGTATGGAAACAATGGGAAAATTAATCAAAATGAAAATTTTAATAGTTGGTATGAGGGGCCTCGGTGTAGAAACAGCAAAAAACACTATTTTAGCTGGGCCCAATGAAGTCCAATTATATGATCCAGAATTAGTCAAAGTAAATGATTTATGTGGTAACTTCTATTTAACTGACGCTGATGTAGGCAAAAAAAGAAGAGATGAAGCTAGTGTAACTCAATTAGCTGAACTTAATCCATACGTCCATGTATCAGTCATGAAAGGAACCATTCTCGAAAATTTAACTAAATTTAATGTGATAGTTATCACTGAAGTTATGCAAAAAGAAAAATTAATTGAAATCAATGAAATTTGCAGAAAAAATAAAATTGCTTTCATTTATTCAGCCATTTTAGGTTTAGCCGGATTCGTTTTCGATGATTTTGGCGTAGAACACACAATTCTCGACGAAAATGGAGAAGAATGCAAAACTTATTTAGTCAAACTTATTTCAAACGATGGTTTTGTCACAATTGATGACTCTATTGGAGGTGGCAAATTTGCTTTAGGAGATGGAGATTATGTTAAATTCAAAGAAGTAGGAGGAATGACACAATTAAATGATGGAAAACCCAGAGAAATTAAAGTTGTTTCACTAAATTCTTTCAAAATTGTTGGTGATGAAGATTTTTCTAAATACCCAGAATATACCACTGGGGGTATTATTGAACAAGTAAAATTACCTAAAAAAAAATGTTATAAATCTTTAAAAGAAAGATTAGAAAATTTCTATGATGACGTCCCCATTGATCCCATTGATTTAAGTAAATTTGGAAGAAATGAATTATTATATATTTCATTCTTATCTTTACACGAATATTATGCTAAAAACAATGCCCTACCAGAATTTAACAATAAAGCCCAAGCTGATGAAATCGTAAAAAGAACCAAAGAATTATATGATGAATATTCCAAATTATCAAAAGATGGAAAATTAAATTGGTTTGCTGGTGTCCAAGAATGGACTGAAACCGTCCCATTCAACGTTGCATCATGGGCTCGTGCTGAAATTTCCCCTGTATGCGCTTTCTTAGGAGGTATTGTATCACAAGAAATAGTCAAATTCACCGGAAAATATACCCCTATCAACCAATGGCTCTTATTTGATTTCTTTGAAACTGTGGCTAATCTTGGGGATAAAGTTGACAGAACTTTAAAAGGCGGTAGATATGATGACCAAATTGCTATTTTTGGTAATGAAATTCAAAAAAAAATCGAAGATTCAAATATTTTTATGATTGGAGCAGGTGCTCTTGGTTGTGAATTTTTAAAAAATTTCGCTTTAATGGGTATGTCAATTACTAAAGGTAAAGAAGTTGTTGTAACTGATAATGATAACATTGAAACAAGTAATTTAAATCGTCAATTTTTATTCAGAAAAAATGATATAGGACATTCTAAATCAAAATGTGCTTGTGTTGCAGTAAAAAAAATGAATCCCGCTTTTAATTGTAAAGATTTACAAAGCAGAGTCGGACCAGAAAATGAAAACATTTTTGATGAAAAATTCTGGAATGATCAAACTTATATAATTAATGCTGTAGATAATATACAAGCAAGAAAATATATAGATAATCAATGTACAACATATGGAAAATGCTTAATAGATTCAGGTACTTTAGGAACTAAAGCTCACGTCCAAATGGTTGTCCCACATGTTACTACATGTTATAATGATAGTCAAGATCCACCAGAAGAAGGTGTCCCCATGTGCACTATGCATAACTTCCCTGCTATGATTGAACATTGTATTGAATGGGGTAGAGATCATTTCAATGAATATTTCACTGATGTAATAAATGATGCAAAAAAATTATTAGAAGATAAAGATAAATTTTACGCTGATCTTAAAAAAGAAGGAAATACTACTTTACAATTAACAAAATTAAAATTCATAAAAGAACACGTCGTTTTAGCCGCTGAACAAAATATTGATAACGTAATTAAATTCGCTGTTATGCAATATACCGAAAATTTCGCATACAGAATCCAACAATTATTACATAATTTCCCAGAAGATTATACCAATAATGATGGTTCCAAATTTTGGAGTGGATCAAAAAGAGTACCACATCCTATCCCATATAATGCTGATGAAGATTTAGCATTCTTATTTGTTAAAAATTACGCAACTATTTTAGCTAGAGCTTTATCAATTACTGGAGATTTATCCGACAAACATATTAAAGAAGTTTCCTCAAAAGTCGAAATTCCTCCATTTGTTCCAAAAACTGTGAAAATAAAAGTAAAAGACGATGAACCCGATGACCCAAAATCACCAGCAAATGAACAGGAAGTTGAAGAAGCCGAATTATCTCAATTAATGAAAGATTTGAGCATTTATGATAAAAAAAAAGCTGATCCTGAAAAATTACATCCAGAAGATTTCGAAAAAGATGATGATTCTAATGGACATATTGATTTCATCCATGCTTGTTCTAATTTAAGAGCTAGAAATTATAAAATAAAAGAATGTGATAGACAAAAAACAAAAATGATTGCAGGAAAAATTATTCCAGCTATTGCCACAACTACCGCCGCTATTACCGGTGTTGTCTCTTTACAATTATATACCTTATATCAAACTAATAAAATCGATTATTTGAGAGATTGCTATTTGAATTTAGGTATTAATTCTATGATTATGAGTGAACCAAGAGAAGTTATTAAAATGAAAGATAAAGATAATGACCCAATATTATTAGGACCTGTTAAAGCTATTCCTCCAGCATGGACTGTTTGGGATAAAATTACTATTAAAAAATCTATGACTTGCCAAGAATTAATTGATTATATTATGAAAGAATATAAAGTTGAAGTTTCTATAATTACTGCTGGTAATGTTACTATTATTCAAACATTTATGCCTTCTAATAAAAGTAGATTAAATCAAAAAATAGAAGATATATATAACCAACAATCTAAAGTTAAATTAAGTGATGATGCTAAATATCTCAATTTAGAAATTAGTGGAGATATTGATGATGCTACTGCTTTGATGCCTATGTTTAAATATGTTTTCAAAAGTTAAATATGAGTAGATAATTCAAATTAAATTAAATTAATTAAAAAAAATAATTAAAAAATAATTAATTATAAATTATAATTATTTTTTATT
>CAMUZC010000168.1 GCA_947165105.1 uncultured Lachnospiraceae bacterium
ATGAGCAATAAATTATTAGAAATCAAAAATTTAAATGTAAATGCAGAAGAAAAACAAATTTTAAAAGGAATAGATTTAACAATCAATAAAGGGGAAATTCATGTTATTATGGGACCTAATGGTTCTGGTAAAACAACAACAGCAAATGCAATTTTAAATAATCCTGCTTATAATAAAGTTGGTGGAAGTATTATATTTGATGGTGAAGATATAACTGATATGAGAACAGACGAAATCGCGAGAAAAGGTGTATTTATGTCTTTCCAATTACCAGAAGAAATACCAGGTGTATCTGTAGCTAATTTCTTAAAATATGCTAAAAATAAGGTTACTGGTAAACCAGTTAAGATTTTTCAATTTAAAGATGAACTAAAAAAATATATGGAAGATTTAAATATGAATCCTGAAAATATCGAAAGAAGCTTAAATGTTGGATTTTCCGGAGGAGAGAAAAAGAAAAATGAAATTCTTCAAATGCTTGTGTTAAATCCAAAACTTGCTATTTTAGATGAAACCGATTCAGGGTTAGATGTTGATGCAGTTAAGACTGTTTCTAAAGGTATTGAGATGTTTAAGAATGATGAAAATGCAGTTTTAATTATCACTCATAATATGAGAATATTGGAAAATCTAAAAGTTGATTATGTACATGTTTTAATTGATGGAAAAATTGTTACCACTGGTGGAGAAGAGATTATAAAAGATATAGAAACGAACGGATTCAGTAAATATAGAAAATAGAATTATAATAAAAAAATGCAGAATGCACAAAACATTCTGCAAAAGCAAATTAGGAGAAGTCTTCTCCAGTTGATACTGTTATATACTTCTTTGTTATTCTATTCTTTATAATAAGAACAGTTAAAATAACGGGAAGCATAGTAATCAACATAATAATTTGTTTCATATAATTACCTCCTTAAGGTAAAAAATATTGTATTTATTATGACATATTAAATTGTAAAAGTCAATAAATCCGAAAATGTAGTCAGTTAGAAAGGAAAATAAAAATGGCGAAAACACAATTAGAAGAATTAAATAGAAATATTTATGACATAAAAAACAAAGATGACTATGATTTCAAAATTCAAAAAGGTTTAACAAGAGAAATCGTAGAAGAAATTTCAAAGCAAAAAAACGATCCAGATTGGATGAGAGAAATAAGACTAAAAGCTTTGGAAACATATAATAAATTAGAACTTCCAACATGGGGACCTGATTTATCTGAATTAAATATGGATGAAATTGCAACATATGTACGTCCAAAAACTAAGCTAAACAGTTCTTGGGATGATGTTCCGGAAGATATTAAAAATACTTTTGATAAATTAGGAATTCCAGAAGCAGAAAAAACTTCTTTAGCAGGTGTTGGAGCTCAATATGACTCAGAAGTTGTTTATCACAGTATGAAAGAAGAATTATTAAAACAAGGTGTTATTTATACAGACATGGAAACAGCTGTAAGAGAATATCCTGAAATTGTAAAAGAGCATTTTATGAAATGTGTTCCAATAAATGACCATAAATTTGTCGCATTACATGCTGCTGTATGGTCAGGTGGTTCATTTGTTTATATTCCAAAAGGTGTTAAATTAGAAATGCCTTTACAATCATATTTTAGATTAAATTCACCTGAATCTGGACAATTCGAACACACATTAATTATTGTAGAAGAAGGTGCAAGTTTGCATTTTATTGAAGGATGTTCAGCGCCTAAATATAACAAAGTAAATTTACACGCAGGATGTGTTGAATTATATGTAAAGAAAAATGCATATTTGCGTTATTCAACAATTGAAAACTGGTCAAAGAATATGATGAATCTAAATACTAAAAAAGCAATTGTAGAAGAAGGTGGACAAGTTGATTGGGTAACAGGTTCATTTGGTTCTAAAATATCAATGTTGTACCCATTAAGTATCCTTAACGGGAAAGGTGCTAAAACAGAATATACAGGTATTTCTTTTGCAGGAGCAGGACAAAATCTAGATACTGGATTTAAAGTAATTCATAATGCACCAAATACATCAAGTGTTGTTAACGCTAAATCAATTTCAAAAAATGGTGGAAAATGTACGTATAGATCATTAGTTAGAATTACTGAAAATGCTCAAAATTCTAAGTCGTCAGTATCTTGTGAATCATTGATGTTAGATGATTTTTCAGTATCAGACACAATTCCAGTTAATGATATTAGAACAGATGAAGTTGAATTTTCTCATGAGGCTAAAATTGGAAAGATTTCTGATAAGACAATTTTCTATTTGATGAGCAGAGGTTTATCAGAAGAAGATGCTAAGGCAATGATTGTAAGGGGATTTGCTTATCCAATTTCAAAAGAATTGCCTGGTGAGTATGCAGTTGAGATGAACAATTTGATTAATTTAGAGTTAGAGGGAGCAATTGGATAAAAGAAAAAGGTCTGCTATTTAGCAGACCAAGAGTTGAAATCATATTTTTTGAGGATGTGTTCTTTGATTTTTTGAGAAAAATAATTTCTTATTTTCTGGCCGAAAAATACATCTGTAAGAATAAGAGTGAGTAGTATGAAAAACAGTATGTACCAGCCTTTCATCCACATAATGTAGAATTGGCCAATAAGCACAACTAAGGCAAGTACACATTTGACACACTCATAAATATTCCGTGATGATTTCATTATAATCCCTCCTTAAAGGATTTTATTAATGAATTGATATTAACATGAAATAAATATAAAGTCAATAATATAGAAAGGAAAGCAAGATGAATAACTTAAAATTAAACGAAACACCAGTTAGAACTTCAAAAAGTTTTAGAATTAACAATATAAAAATTGAAGATTTAGAACTACCTGAAAAACTTGAGGAATTCAAAAATGTCAAAGTTTCAGAAATGGGTTCTAAAATTACAATTAGTTCAGAAATTCAAAAAGCTGAATTGAAATACGGATTAGGTGAAGTATTTACAAATCAAGTGAATGAAGCATCTAATTACAAAGCTAGTATTGTAGTTGATTGTAAAACGCACAAAGAAGTAGAAATGGATTTTAAATTAGATAAAACTAATTCTAATTTAGTTGAAAACATAGAAATTACGGCAAATGAAAATACAAAATCAACTATAATTTTGAAATATGAAACTGATGAAGATGTGCAAGCATATCATAATGCAGTGATTCGTGCAAAAGCTAAGAAAAATGCAGTTTTAAATGTAATTATAGTTAATTTGATGAACGAACTATCTAACAATCTCATGGCAATCCAAAATGAATTTGAAGAAAATTCTAAAATAAACTATTGCATAATAGATTTTGGCGGAAAAAATAGTGTTACAAA
>CAMUZC010000169.1 GCA_947165105.1 uncultured Lachnospiraceae bacterium
AAATTTGCCTCATTAATGAGATCAGCGTATGCAAGTCTTCTTGCTGGAGAAATATTTGCTGGCATCTTTGTAAGCTCATCCTTTTGACAAAGTTTTTTAAAATAAACATACATTTCTTCCTTAATATCTTTGAGTGTTTTTTCTCCGATACCAGGAATTGAAAGTATATCTTTGTCTGATGCTTCTGCCAACTGTCCAAGATTTTTAAATCTTCCCTCCAGCGCGTTAAGTACATCTGAGCCTAAAAGCTCTGAAAAGATTACCCGGATTTGAGTTTTTTCAACTCCAAAGTGATTACATATGTAACTCATAGGTATTTTTGTTCGCATTAAAAATCTTCCTTTCATATTATATTTGCTTTAAGCGAATGTTTATTATTATATACTCTTAATGTTTATTTGTCAAGCATCACGTCTATTATATTATGTAAATTGTTGACTATTTTGCCAAAATATGCTATAATAAAAAAGTGATAATTTTATGAAAACAAATAATAGAATTAATAAATAAATGAAGCTAGCTACTTGAACCTACTCATTTATAAAAGAAAAAAGGAGAGATAATAAAATGGGAAATTTATTTAATGAAACATTAGTATTTGGACACAAAAATCCAGACACAGACGCTATTATGTCAGCAATGGTAATGGCAAACTTAGAAAACAAATTAGGAAATAACGCAAAAGCTGTTCGTTTAGGAAACATCAACAAAGAAACAGAATATGTATTTAATTATTTAGGAATTGAAAGACCAGAATTAATAGAAGATATCGCTGATGGTCAAAACATCATATTAGTTGACCACAATGAATCAACACAAAGTGTTAACAACTTAGCAAACGCAAAAGTTCAAAAAATTGTTGACCACCACGCAATTAACTTTTCTACTTCTGCTCCATTATATTACAGAGCAGAACCAGTTGGATGTACATCAACAGTTTTATATAAAATGTATAAAGAAAATGAAGTAGAAATTTCAAAAGAAATTGCTACAATGATGCTTAGTGCCATCATTTCTGATACATTATTATTCAAATCACCAACATGCACAGCTGAAGATAAAGCAATAGCTGAAAAATTAGCTAATATAGCTGGTGTTGATGTTGAAGTTTATGGTACAGATTTATTAAAAGCTGGTACAGATTTAAGTGAATTTACACCTGCTGAAATTATTAACATAGACAGTAAATTATTTGAAAAAGATGGAAAAAGATTTAAAATAGCTCAAGTAAATACTGCTGACTTAGACAGTATTTTCAAAGATAAAGTATACTTTGAAGCTGCTATTAATGATGAAATCAAGAAAGATAACTTAGACTTATATATGTTTGCTGCAACAGATATTATTAATTCAAATTCAAAAATTATTTCTTTAGGAAATGATTCAGCTGTTGTAGAAAAAGCATACGGTGTTACTCTTGATAATAACACAGCTTTATTGGAAAATGTTGTTTCTAGAAAGAAACAAATGTTACCTGGAATTTTAGATAATTTAAATTAATAAAAAAAGACGCTATAAAGCGTCTTTTTTATTTTTTGTTCTCATTCATCTTCTTCATTTCTTCAAATCTCTTAACCTTAGCAGTAGTAGTCTTAATCATAGGCTCATTTGTAATAATCAAATTCTTAATATGTTTATAAGTGGTCAATCTACTATTAATCTCTTTAACATCTTTCCAAATGATCTCTTTTAATTCATCTTCACTGATATCTCCATATTTTTGTTTAACATATATTTCATTATAAACAATCTTAACAGAAACAACCAAATCATCATCCTTAGGCATTCCAAATACCATATTTTCTGCAACATATGGAAGTTCACTAATTAATTGTTCTAACTCTTCTGGATAAACATTTTTACCATTTTTCAATACTATAACATTCTTTTGTCTTCCTGCTATAAATATAAATCCATCTTTATCCATATATGCTAAATCGCCTGTATGGAACCATCCATCTTTGTCTATTACTGCGTTTGTAGCTTCTTCATCTTCATAATATCCAAGCATTACATTAGGACCTTTAGCAATAATTTCACCTATTCCCTCTTCATTTGGATTATCTATTTTTATATCAACTTCTGGTAATGGAAGTCCTATTGAACCATATCTGATATTTTTTACATTTTCAGCAACCAAAACAGGTGCTGTTTCAGTTAATCCATAACCTTGAACAGTTAAAAATCCTAAATCATTGAATCCTTCAGCAACTGTTCTGTCAATAGCAGATGCACCACTTACTACAAATCTTAGGTTTCCTCCTAGATTATCATAAATTTCTTTGAATAATTTTTTACGAATGTCAATTTTGAATTTTAATAAAAACTTGCTTATCTTCATTCCTGTTTGGAATTTCTTCATTTTACCTTGTTTTTCAATTTGATGCATTACTTTTTTATAGATTGATTCTATTAATAATGGTACACAAACAAAGCATGATACGTGATATTCCTTCATGTTATCTTGAATGTATCTTAACCCATCACAAAATACATTTGTTGCACCTCTTGACATGAATAACAATAATCCTGTTGAACCAAATGTATGATGGAATGGCAAAAATGCCATATTAATATCTGTTGGATCTATGTATTCAACACAGTTTAAGTTGTATATATTACTTGCAATGTTCTCTTGTGAAAGCATTACAGCTTTTGCCATAGATGTAGTTCCAGATGTAAATATAATTGCTGCCATTTTTTTGCAATCTATTTCAGTGTTTAGGTATTCATTATTTCCTTTTGCTAATTCATCTTTCCCTATTTTTTCAACAGCTTCAATTGTTGTAAATCCTTCTATGTCAGTATCTGTCATACAAATACACTTATTTAATGATGTTGTTCCACTTTGTAATATTCTATTAATTATCTCTTCATACTCTTTATCAAATACAATAACTTCCGCTTTGCTTCTTCTTAAAGATAACTCAATTTCTGCTTCTGGCAACCCTTTATCTAATGGAACTAAAACACCTAATCCTCCTAAAACCGCACAATAAGTAAGCGCCCATGGATAACTATTTTTACCAATTACAGCAACTCTCTTATCTTTATAACCTAAAGCCATTAAACCAGCACCAAATTCATTGATTTCCTTTTGAAAATCTGTATATGTAATGTCTGTATAAGACACATTTTTTCCATCTTTATGTTTTATTTTAAATGCAATATTATTTGGATATAATTTAACCGCATTAGCCATTATATCTCTAATATTATTAAATTTTTCAGCGTCATAAATTTTCTTTAACTTCATTTTAATACCGCCCTTCAC
>CAMUZC010000170.1 GCA_947165105.1 uncultured Lachnospiraceae bacterium
AATTTAGCATATGCAGGTTCTACTTTACCATCTCTTTTTAATCTTTCCTCGAATAGGTCTTCATCCTCTAAGTATACTGTTATATAATATATGTCAAAATCTAATTTACTGAACTGTTCTAATAAATCATTATATACTTCTGTAAAAGAATATTCTTTTTTACCAAGTCTGCAATAGTTTTCTTCTGTAAAGAATGTTCTATCAAATAGTAAATTTATATCTAGATTTTCCATTTTTTTCATGTATTCTAACAAGTCATAATACATTTTTTTATTTTTTTCTAATCCTGTTGGTGTTGAATCACTTATACCGCTTAATCTGTATAGATTAGTATGTTTTACTACATTTCTTAAATAATCTGTTGTAGTTGTTTTTCCAGCTCCTTGAGCTCCTTCTACAATAATAAGTTTAGATTTTGCCATTTTATTACTTCCTTTCCAAGTTTAATTTTGTGCTTGAACCGCTGTAATAGCTATAACACCTGCTATGTCTTCAGCAGAACATCCTCTTGATAAATCATTTACTGGTTTAGCTATACCTTGGCATAGTGGTCCATATGCTTCAGCTTTTGCTAAACGTTGTACTAATTTATATCCTATATTTCCTGCATCTAGGTCAGGGAATATTAATGTATTTGCTTTTCCTTGTACCGGACTTCCTGGTGCTTTAGAAGCGGCTATTTCTGGAATTATTGCTGCATCTAATTGTAATTCTCCATCACATATTAAATCTGGTGCTTTTTGTTTTAGTAGTTTTGTTGCTTCTACAACTTTGTCTGTTAATGGTGAATGTGCACTTCCATATGTAGAGTATGAAAGCATTGCTACTTTTGGTTCTGTTCCTACTAATTGTTTGAAGCTGTTTGCTGATGATATTGCTATTTCTGATAAAGCATCAGCATCTGGGTATTCATTTAAACCACTGTCTGAGAAGATGAATATTCCATTTTCTCCATATTCACAATCTGGCACTACCATTACAAAAAATGCTGATACTAATTTTGTTCCAGGTGCTGTTTTTAATATTTGTAATGCTGGTCTTAATGTATCTGATGTAGAATGACATGCTCCTGATACTAATCCATCAGCATCTCCCATTTTTACCATCATCATTCCAAAATATGTTTCGTCTTTTAGAATTTCTCTTGCTTTTTCAGGTGTCATTCCTTTTGCTTTTCTTAATTCATAAAACGCTTGAACATATGTTTCATAGTTCTTGCTTTCTATTGGATTTATTATTGTTGCTTTTGATATGTCTATATTATTTGAGTTTGCCATTTCTTCTATTTTAGCATTGTCTCCTAATATTATTAGGTTGGCATACCCGTCTTTTTGTACCATAGAAGCGGCTTTTAGTGTACGTATATCGCTTCCTTCTGGTAATACTATTGTTTTGATTTGTTGTTTTGCTTTTTCTTTAATTGTTTCAATAAATGACATATAAATTCCTCCTTATAAATCATAATGATAACCTCATTATATTAGGAAATTAAAAAAAGCACAAGGTTATTTCGAAAAGATTTGCATTTTTTGCTTTTAATTGCATTTTATGTAAATTTGTGGTATAATTAATGTATCATTCGAACAGAAACAAGTTTCTATTTATGAAAGGAGATTCCAAATGGAGTTTAGACCTGAAAACGAAGAATTGTACGATACATGTTCATCACAGCTGCTATGTTCAGATTGTAGATTACGAATAGGTTGCCCTATTCGGTACTCTTTCTATCATGGAGAGTTAGAAACTGAAATTGCTTTACAAGAAGCAGAGTTATTTCTCCAAAAACCATTTGGAGAAGACGTTGCTTTTGATGCAGCAGCAAAACTAAGAAACAAAATTCTCTGTGAAAGAGGCGCTCATCCTGGTGGATATTCGTACACATAATAAAAACCAGTCAGATTAATAATCTGACTGGTTTTTATTTAACTATTATTCCTAATAGTTTAGACAATTCCATTGCTTGGTATTCATCAACTATAACTCCTCTTAGATCTTGTGGTAATACTACTATTCCTGTTATATCGCAGGTAGAAAAATCTATTCCATTTAAATTTGTTTTATATAATTGAATTCCTATTAGATTTGAATATTGGAAATCTACCTTTTTCAACAATGCTTCTTGTATACTTGCATTTGATAATTTACTATTTATAAATGTAGTTGTTTGCAAATTAGTTAATGCAAAATTTGCATATGATGCATTGCAATTATCAAAATATGTATTTTGCATATATGTATGAGTGAAGTTACATCCAACTATTTTACAATTTCTAAACGTTACTCTTATAAAATTACAATCACTAAAATCTGTGTTTGAAAAATCACAGCTTTCAAATGTTACATCTACAAATGTTACTTTATTAAATTTTGCATTTAAACATATTGAGTCTGCAAACTCACATGTATTAAATTCAAAGTTATTTGTATCTATATGTGCTTCATAACATCCTTTAAAACGTAATCCTTTTATATCTGTCATATTTAGTTTTGCTTGATTTATTATTTTTTCTAGGCAATTACATTCTGGTAAGTCATATTTGTTTATTTCATATATTCTGTTCATACCTGATGTTTCTAAATTACTCATTCTATAATCTACCCAATCATCCATATTTTACTTCCTCGTCTTTCAATTTATTTTTCTATTGTATTTCATTGCTTCGACATAATTCGACAAATTTTGACATTTGTTTTTAACAGAATGAAAATAATATTTTTCTATTTTCACAATTCTATTAAAATATAACTTTTTATTTTAGTCAATATTATTTTTAAATTTTTCCTTTTTAGTTTTTGATATTTTGATTTTTTTATGTATATTTTATTAATTATTTTCACATAATATTTTTGAGAAATCGATTGGAGGTGTTTCTTATGTCAGAAAAGAATAATAATAAAAATAATCAAAATAATAATAATAAAAATAACAATAATACTAACAATAGAAATAGTCAAAACAATAATAGAAATTGTGATTAATTTTTGGGATAAAATAACAAAGAAGCGAGATTTTTATCTCGCTTCTTTGTTATTTGTTTGTTTTGTTTGCTTTGTTTGTGTGTTAATTTGTTTTTTCTGTGAAATATCCAGGTGTTTCAGCTGTGTCTATTCGGGCGTATGTTTTGTCTATTCTTGATGAGTTGTATATTGTACCGTTGCCACCCTTTAATTTTGTACAATTACGGAACATATTCGATGAAGATGTTACTTTATTTGTATTAAAACTTCCACTCGCATATACAGTCATTAAGTTTTTGCAAC
>CAMUZC010000171.1 GCA_947165105.1 uncultured Lachnospiraceae bacterium
CCCAATCCCCAATCCCCAATCCCCAATCCCCAATCCCCAATCCCCAAAAAATTTAAATATTATTAAAAAAATTTTAATTATTTAATTATTAAATTAAAATTAATTATTTTTTATTAATTAAAAAATTTTTTAAATATTAATTAAATTTATTTTGAATTTAATAATTTAAAAATAATATAAAAGAAAATATAAATATGTAAATAAATATTTGATATAAATTATACTGATTTAATTTCCGAATTTAAGAGTAACAATATGATCAGTTTTTTCACAATCTAAAATGACTGCAACACCTGCAATTGTCCATTTTGCTGGAGGTGCTTTTGTTCTGAATTGAGCAAAGCAAACAAATGTGGATTGCCTATCAATAGTTTTATACATAGGACAAATATATGAATTTTTAAGATCTTTTTTAGGATCAAGGAATTCAACAGACATAACTTTACAGAAAATAATTGGTAAAACAAAGAATGATTCTTTAGGTCTAGATTCATCCAATACTTTATTATCTTCGTCGAAACGACAACCCTGTAAATGTAGTCCATATATAGGAACACCTTGACTTTCTTTAAATACAATTCCTTTAGGTTCATTATCTTTTAAATAATAATTAGAAGGCTCTGTTAATATATCTAATTTATCTAATTCTTGGTCTAATTTTCTTGCTGCCAATTGACGAACTGCTGTTAAATATGACAAAGGATTAAACAATCTATTAATGAAGACAACTCTAGGACAAACATTATCATTTGATTCAAATTGTTTTAATTGATCAATACGAGCCATTAAAGATTTAAGCCAAGATGCAAGGCCTCTATTTGTGGCGAAACCATCTGAAATCCATTTTGCAGGAACTCTTCCAAAACTGAGGGAGAATATTAAACTTTCAATTCTTTCATCCATAGTTAATTTACCATCAATTGCATCTATAATATCTTTACAATTTTTCTTAATTGTATCACATAAACTTTTCATTTGTTCACATTCTTGCATAAATACATTTTGATCTGGAGTTAAATCACCTTCTCTTGTTTGTTTCATTTTTAATATATCAAATAGACCATCAGAACTTCTTGAAATAATATCGTCTGCTTGATTCTTTACATTTTCAAATTTATTTCCTTCTGAATCACCTTCTCCACCACCACCTGAAGAATCTTTAGGTTCTAAATCAATTAAATTCTTAAATAATGTATTTGTTTGTGTAATACGATATTCTAATTCTGCATTTGGATGTAAACCGAATAATGCAGGGGATTCGCTTGTAATTACAGCATCGATATATGTATTCCATATTTCAAATGGATAAACTGTATTATTAATTGGAGTTTTAATTGGATTAACTTTCATTACAGGATTACTTGATGGATAAGGAACTAGATCTAAATCTTCAAGTAATTTATCTCCTAAAATATAATCTAAATAAGCATTATTTAATATTCTATCCATATCATCGACTATATGCCCGCCATACATAATTTCTCCAGTAATATATTTTAAATCTTCCCATGGGATTTTACTTGTAGCAGCTTCAAGATATTTTCCAACAACTGCATCAGAATTTCTTAAATCATCAAGACTAAATGGATAATTTCTATTCCATCCTAAAGATCCAAACTTCTTCCTTTCAATAACGACTGCATGATAATAACATAAACCAAAAATGACACCACATCTTCTTCTATCATCTATTGGGTTAACTCCATCTCCATTTTTGAGGGTTGTAAATGCAATTTTCATGTTTTCTTTGAGACCAGAGGGGGGTTCGTTTGTTAATTTGATACATTTTTCTAAAATACCAACTGGGATTTTATCACTAGGCTCAGCAGATAAGAAAAGCCTAAAATCTTCATGCCCTTTTTCTTTTGCAATTTCTTTCATTTTTTCTTCTAATCTTTTAAGCCATTTTGGCATTAAATGAATATTTTGCAAGAACAACCATTCACCATTACTATTACAATTTTTAAGTTCTTCTTCAGCACCTTTTTCTGCATTTTGACCCATTGCAATGTATTTGAAACCATGTTCTTTTGTGAATTTTTTCTTTATTTTTTTGGGTAAAATATCGCCTCCTAATATTTCTAAATCTTTAATTGGGTTACTTCCTGGAGATAAAATAAAGAATAATGGCACTTCTGGTTTAGAATCCATATATGATTGCAATAACGAATCGCTAAATGTTCTAGCAGATAAAAATTCTTCTCCATGTGGCAAACAGACACGAATAAATTCATTTAAAGCAATACCAACTCTTTCGGGTCTGCATGCTCTTAAAACTAAAATTTTATGGAATGAATGTTTTTTATATTTTTTCCATTCAGGTGGTAAATCTAAATCTTCAGGATTAATTTCATTATACCATTCTTTAAATTTAGAACTATACTCTTTTTCAATTTTTTCTGAAAATCCATTAAGTCCATCTAAATCACTCATAAAGCATAAAGCTTCCCATGCTTGGTTATCAAGGAAATCCAATGATTTTTCTTTAGGAATACCTGTTTTTGGTGTGCATTTTAATAAGAAATCTATATGTTTCTGAGTTATACCAGTTAAGGATTCATGTGTCAATGCCCCTTTCTTTTGTAATAATCTTATTGCTATCATAGTTAATAACAATTGTTTATGTTTTTCAAACATTCCTGCTGATATCCAAATGTATACTGTAATACGTATTTTTTCTCTTAATGATAAGACTCTTTGTAATAAATTATCATTTTTAGGAGTATTTGCAATAGCTTTTTCGAAGAAGTAAACAAAACTATTAAGTGAATATTGATACATATTTTCAATAACAAATAATTTAGAAATTAAGAAGAATAACATAGCACCTTCTTCACCAACTCCTCTATATATTTCTCTTTTTTTATTAATATCTTCAATTAATGCTTCAGTTGTTTTTTTACTTTCTTCAATTTGTTTAGCCCTTGTTTTTGTTTGTTCTAAACTATTAATTAATTCTATATTATCTAAAATTGTTGCTTCATCAGCTTCTGATAATTTTCTCAAGACATCGTCCTCTTTATTAATAAGTTCGGCTTCTAATTCATTAATTTCAGTTACATATTTTCTAATTGATTCTTCTAATTCAGGTTGTTCTATATTGACGACCATAGCCAATAATTGATCTTCTAAACCTTTTTCTGTAACAATGAAGTTAATTAAAGTACATTGGGCCACAATTTCTGGTTTATAATGTGGATTTGATA
>CAMUZC010000172.1 GCA_947165105.1 uncultured Lachnospiraceae bacterium
GCCCAATCCCCAATCCCCAATCCCCAATCCCCAATCCCCAATCCCCATATTATGATATTCGATTCAATGAAATTTAATATAATAAATAATATTTAATTTAATTAATTATTTTAATTTAATTTTCATTTTTTCACCAGTATATTTTACCTCTTCTCCTTCAGCCTCTGGATTGTACCCTATTGAAGAAGACTCAGAAACAGTTATTATTGTAAAAGTACGTTCCTTAAGCATTCCAGTAAATTCTCCCTCTCTCTTATTAATAGTTAAGGTTTTAGTATTTTCATTATAATTAAATTCAATTCTTGAAAATTTCCCAATTTCATAATGATAATTTATTCCTTCATCTTCATATAATATAAATTGAGCATCTTTTCCTTGATAAACAAATAATCTAATATTTTCTGCTTGTTTTTCTCTTGTATATTCAATAGATGGACCTAAAGGAATTATGCTTCCTGCACGTATATATATTGGAATATATTTATATGGAGCATCTACTTTTTTAGTTTCTCCACCTTTAGATTCTATTTTTCCAGTAAACCAATTATACCAAACATTATCTTTTGGGAAATAAACCTCACGTGAACGGGCTTTATATATATAAATAGGATTTACCATAATTGCTGGACCGAACATAAATTGATAACCTATATTAAATACATTTTCATCTGTACCAAAATCCATTACAAGTGGACGCATTATTGTATAGTCATTAAAATAAACATCTGCTGCAAGGGAATAAATATATGGCATTAAACGGTATCTCATTTCAATACATCCAGTTATTACATTATAAGTCTCAGTTCCTTCTGGGGAAATATTCCAAGGTTCTCTATAAGGGAATTGTCCATGACTTCGATAAATCGGGGCAAACATTCCAACTTGATGCCAACGTGCATTTAATTCACGCCATTCTATAAGATCTTCATTTTCTTTTTTAGTTTGATTAAATTCTTTATCTGCTATTTCATATCTTTTTTCAACTGAAAAACCTCCAATATCTTGACTCCAATATGGAATACCTGAAATACAAAAATTAAGACCTGCAGTTATTTGTGCTTTTAAATCTTCCCATCTAGTACCTATATCACCACTCCAAGTAGCAGTAGAATATCTTTGTTGAGATGGAAAGCCATTTCTTGTTAATAAAAATACTCTTTTATTATTTGGAGAAAAATTATTTCCGAATCCTCGATGATTCCATTTTGCATTTTCTTGTAATTTTAATGCATCATCCTTATCAATTTTTTGCTCTTCAATAGCAGTTTCATATCCACGCTGACCATCATAAATAGCTTCAGCATTTACAATTGAATAAGCATTAAAATATTCATCTGATGAACCATAGTATGTTGGTCCACATAAAAGCTTCCTATAGGGTAATGGAGTACAATCTCTTATATTTGGTTCTGAGGCATCCATCCACCAAGCGTCCATTCCCATTCGTCCAAGTTTATTATAAAGTTGTCTCCAAAAAATTTTTCTTGCATCTGGTGTATAAGCTTCGTAGAATCCATAACTAAATCCTTTGTTGTCATTAATTGGATCTTTTAACCAATCTCGAATATCATCCTTTAATGATTGTTGATATATATATCCTTTTTCATTTAGTTCTTTAAAGTGGTCAACATTTGGATAAAATTTTGGCCAACATGATATCATCATTTTAGCATTTTTATTATGAATTTGATCTATCATTGCTTGAGGATCAGAAAATCTTTCTGGATCAAATTCATAACTTCCCCAAGTATCAATTTTCCAATAATTCCAATCCAATACAATATTATCTATCGGTATTTTTCTTTTTCTAAACCCATCAAGAGCATCAAGAATTTCATCTTGAGTTTTATAACGCTCTCTACTTTGCCAATACCCTAGTAACCATTCTGGCATAATTTGTGCTTTTCCTGTCAGAGTTCTATATCCCGAAATAACTTCATCAATATTATTTCCTGAAATAAAATAATAATCAAGTTGTTTGGACATTTCACTCCAAAATGAAAGTTTATTTTGAATTTTGGAATCAACGGGAGCTAAAGCACTTAAACCACAATAAGATTCTGCCCCATCAGGTTTCCATTCAATTCTAATTTTATATTTTTTTCCTTTCACTAAAAATAAACTAAATTTTTTTGCATTTGGATTCCATCCAGTTCTCCAAATTTCTTGTTCATTAGTTCCTTTACCTTCAACATCCTCAATATAAACTGATTTTTCATCTATATAAATTTTTTGATATCCAGAATAATAATGGTTAAATTTGTATTCACCAGTTTCTAATGGTTCAATTTGACCCTCAAAATAAACTATAGAATTTGCTAAATCAATTTTAGGAAGATTTTCTCCTGCATATAAATAATCTTCATAATTTATAGATTCTTCACGTCTTACAAGATCATCTTCACCTTTAACTTTATAAGTTCCTGTTAAAGCTCCTTCTTTCCCATATTTATCATAAAGATTAAAGACTTTCTTTAATTCACTATAAGGTAAAGGATTTCCGAATCTGCAAAATGAATAAGTATCAAATAAAATACCATAATTTTTGCTTGATACTATAAATGGAATTGAAACCTTTGTATTATATTGAAACAATTCTTCATTTCTGCCTTTATAATTCCACTCATCAGCTTGATGTTGTCCCAGACCAAAAAACGCTTCATTATCAGGTGATTCAAATATTGATTGAGTTGTCCATCCATGATAAGTTTCTTGTTTACCATCAGAATGAGTTTGTTCGCAAGAGTAAGGAGTAAATATTTTTCCACCTCCAATTTGTTCTCGGAGAATTATATTACCTTGTTTATCTGTAAAACTAATTTCTCCAGTATTTTTTTGTACATTAGCAATAATTGAACTAGTAAAAACTTTAATTTTATCTTCATCTTCAGACACTACAAAAAAAGGTTTTGTCTTTTGTTCAACTATTATAAGACTTTCTTGATCTCTAAAATCATCTTCTGCTGTAGCTGAAATTCTTATTATTCTATCATTGATAACTTCTAATCTCACTTTTTTAGCTGAATTTTCTTTTTCATCTAAAGTAATTATAATCCCATTATCTATTTTTTTAGATAATTTTAAATTAACATCATTTATATCAATGTTATATATTTGAACAATAAATATCCAAAAAAAGATAATATTTATTGGTGGCAATTTCATTATATTAAATAATAAAATAATTGAAT
>CAMUZC010000173.1 GCA_947165105.1 uncultured Lachnospiraceae bacterium
GATAAAACAGCTAGAGAAAAACTTGAACAATATGAATATTATATGGAAAAAAATAATATAAAAATGATAAATATAATGGATGATGAGTATCCTGAAAAGTTGAAGAACATATATGATAAACCAATTGTATTATTTACAAAAGGCAATACGGAGTTATTAAAAAATATAAGTGTTGCTATGGTTGGGTGTAGGGATTGTACTAACTATGGGAAAAAAATTGCACAAAAATTAGCATATGATTTAGCAAAAGAAAATATATGTATTGTAAGTGGACTAGCAAAAGGAATAGACAAATTTTCACATATAGGTGCATTAGAAGCCAAAGGCAAGACTATTGCAGTTATAGGAAATGGATTAGATTATGTGTATCCATTTGAAAATAAAGATTTATATGAACGAATTATAAAAAATAATGGTCTAATAGTTACCGAGTATATTATTGGTACAAAGCCAGAAAAATTAAATTTCCCAGCAAGAAACAGAATAATAAGTGCTTTATCCAATGCAGTTGTTGTGGTTGAAGCAAAGGTGAAAAGTGGTTCTTTGATAACAGCAGAATTTGGATTAGAATATGGAAAAGAGATATTGGCTGTTCCAGGGAATATAGACAATCTTAATTCACAAGGAACAAATTTATTAATTAAAGATGGAGCATGTGTTGTAACAGATTATAAGGATGTTCTAAATTGCGTAAAGTAATAAAAAATAAAGATAATAAATATCAAAAAAAGTCTTTCATTTTTCATAGTTTTGTAATATAATAATAAGGTAAGTTTTGATAATAAATATCAGAAAAGGAGAAATATGATGAATAGTAGAAATATTAACAGAAGTAAAAACAAAAATAAGAGTACAAAAAATTCTACAAGGATTAATCCTATAAAAAGATATGATAAGAATAACAGTTCAAATACTAATGGCCCAATAAAAAAAGCTAAAATGACAAGTAAGCTTAAAAATAAAAAAGGCAAAGGTGACAATAAAAAGCGTAAAATTTTAAAAAGGGTAATATTAATTGGACTTGCTTTAATATTCTTAGTTGTTTTAATTTTTGCAGGAATTTTTGCAGGTATTGTATTTAGTGATAAATTTGCATTAACAAAAGAAGATTTGTTAATAGGTGTTTCAAATACAATTATATATGATGCAGACGGAAACGTTATTGCTGAATTATCAGGTAAAGAAAACAGAAAAATTATTAGTATTGATGATATGAGTGAGTATTTACCAAAAGCTTTTGTTGCAATAGAAGATGAAAGATTCTATCAACATAAAGGTGTTGATATAAAAAGAACAGCAGGTGCAACAATTAAGTTCGTAACACATTCTGGAGAATCTAATTTCGGTGGAAGTACTATTACTCAACAGTTAGTTAAGAACATAACAAACGAAAAAGACAGTAGTGGTACAGCTGGTATGCAAAGAAAAATAAGAGAAATGTCAAGAGCATATCAAATTGAAAAAATGATTGAGAAAAAAGATATATTAGAATTATATTTAAATTTAATTCCACTAGCATCAAGTGGTGGAGATATATGTGGTGTTGAAGTTGCATCAATGTATTACTTTAATAAATCTGCAAGTGATTTATCAATAGAGGAATGTGCATTTTTAGCTGGTGTTACACATAGCCCAAGTCAATATAATCCATATAAAGATAATCCAAATACTGAAAGAATAAAATCAAGAACAAAAACAGTTTTGGCTAAGATGAAAGAATTAAATTACATAAATGATGGACAATATAATGAAGCAGTTGCAAAAGTTGATGAAGGATTAAAATTTGAAAAAGGTGAATTACCAAGTACAACTATAAAAGATTATTATGTTTCAGCAGCTGTTGAACAAGTTGTTAAAGATTTAGTAGAACAAAAAGGAATGTCTGAAGAATATGCAAGAAATCGTGTATTTGGAGGAGGACTAAAAATTTATACAGCTCAAGAAAAATCTGTTCAAGATATAGTAGAAGCAGAATATAAAGCAGAAACATATGTAAAAGCTGCAACAAATCCAAAAGCTGCTGAAGGTGCACACACACAATCAGCAATGGTAATTATAGATCATAAAACAGGTAGAGTTGTTGGATGCATGGGTGGTTTAGGAACAGATGTTGACGCTGTTGGTATTAATAGAATAAACAGTATTCGTCAACCAGGTTCTTCAATCAAACCAATTGGAGTATATGGTGCAGCACTTGAAAAAGGAATAATAAATGCATCTACAGTATATGATAATACATATCCAACATATTTTGGACCAACATATCATCCAAATAATGCAAGTAATCAAAAAACAGGATTATGTACAGTAAGGGATGCATTGGAAGTTTCTTCTAACATCGTAGCATGTAAGGTTATGACAGAATTAGGACCAGACAATTCTATAGATTTTATGAGAAGCTTAGGCGTTAGTTCACTAGTAAAAGCATCAGAAACTGAAAATGGTGTAAGTGATTCAAATACATCCTTAGCATTAGGTACTGCAAGTATAAGCCCATTAGAGATGGCTGCAGCATATGCAACAATAGCTAATGATGGTGTTTATATTCAACCAACTTTCTATACTAAAGTTGAAGATTCATCAGGAAATGTTTTAGTTGAGGCTACTCAAGAATCAAGAAGAGTATTTTCAGAAGGAAATGCTTATGTAATGAAATCATTATTAAAACAACCAGTAGAAGGTGCTCAAGGTACAGCTAGAATTTGTAAAATGGCTAATATTGATGTAGGTGCTAAAACAGGTACTACACAAGAACAAAAAGACGTATGGTTATGTGGATTTACTCCATATTATACAGCAGCAACATGGTTTGGATATGATGAACCAGAGCAAGTTAATACATATGGAGGTAGTCCAGCAACTTTAATATGGAATAATGTAATGAAAAAGGTTCATGAAAATAAGGAAGCAAAATTATTTGAAAAACCTGGAAATGTTGTTACAGCAAGAGTTTGTAAAAAATCTGGAAAATGTGCAACTGCAGATTGTACAGATACTTATGTTGAATACTTTGTAGAAGGTGCTGTTCCAGGTAAATGTGAAGGTCATAATTCATTTGAAGTATGTACAGAAACACATAAACTTGCAACAGAATTCTGTCCATCAAAGGAAACAGTACATGGTTTAGCAATGCCAGAAAAAGAAGTTAATGCTAAATGGAGAACTGATGG
>CAMUZC010000174.1 GCA_947165105.1 uncultured Lachnospiraceae bacterium
ATTCATATATTTCTATTAGATTTAAAATTATATTTATAAATAAATAAGTAACTTTCCAAAAAAATGACAGATTTTACAACTCTAGTCACAGATGACCAAAAGTTAGGAGTTGGAGAAATACTAATTTGTAATAAAGAAACAAAAGGAAAATTTGAACCTCTAAAGCATTTCATTGGTAAAGTAATTTTAGCTATAGGTGGAGGAGGTGATAAAATTTTTATAGTAGAAGAAAAAGATAAATATAAATCAGAAGTAAAATCAATTCAAATAAATCCAAATTTAATTCAAAAAAAGCCAAATTATTACAGTGGTCCCAAAATAACTCAAACAAATACGTTTAGTGGTTCTAAAAATGATTCTTATTTAGGACAAAATATGGAATTAGAAGAGGAAGAAGAAAAAAAAATTGAAGAAGATTTTGAAATGAAAAATGAAGAAAAAAAAGAACCCGAAAAAGAAAACAATAATAATCAAGATTTAGATGATTCAACTGAAAGAGAAATCCCGGCACATATTGTGCAAATATGTAAAGGAAAATATCATTTAATAAAATTGACCTCTGATGGAAAGGTTCATTGCAGTGGAAAAGCATATTTTGGTGTTGCTGGATTAGGTGGTTCTTCATCTTCTGAAAAAACTAAACCATTACCAAATTTAATTAATCAAAAAATTGTCCAGGTAACTTGTGGTGAATTTCATTCGATGGCTTTATCTGATAAAGGAGATTTGTACACATGGGGTATGGGATTTGAAGGACAATTGGGTCTAAATAGTCAATATAAAGTTGCTTCATCCCCAAGATATTTAAATTTTTTTTATAAAAAACCTGTTAAATTTGTTGCATGTGGATATAATTATTCATTAGCTATTACAAGAGATGAATCTCTTTTATATGGATGGGGAGAAAATAAATTAGGTCAATTAGGACTTGGAAATCATAGACAAATAATAGACCAACCAACACTCATTGATATTATAGATAAAAATGGTGGTCAAGAAGGTAGTACTTCTTCCGAAGCTTTAGTAAATAATAAATCAGATAGAGTATATACTCAAAAACCTTTAAGGAGTTGTTATGTAGCTGCAGGATATTCACACACCTGTGTAGTTACCGAAAAAGGTCCAGTTACATTCGGTTTAAATATATATGGACAATTGGGAACAGGAAATACAAATACTTCATTTGAGCCAAAATTATTGGAAAAAGATGAAAAAGGTGAAAAAATTGAAAAAATTGTAAAAAGTGCTTGTAGTACTAGTGGTACTTTTTTGATATCAGAAACAGGGAAATTATACACTTGTGGAACTGGAGATATTGGACATGGGGATTTAGGTATGGTTAAATTACCTAAAATTGTTTCTGGACAAAGATTATATAGCCATGTATATTGTAATGATACAAGTGTTGTAGCTTTTGGACCTTTGAGAATTTTATCAGTATCACCAAATTGTGGACCTGCAACAGGAAATACTATTTTATCAATATTAGGTACTGCATTCAAAGGTCTTCAAAAATTATCTGTAAGATTTTTATTTGGTGGTATATCAAGAGATGTTAGGGGTAATTTTGATAAATTATCTAGAACAATTTTTGTTAATACGCCTAATTTCTTAGAATTTGCCCCAACTATGGAATTACCATGTGATTGTACTATTCAAGTTACTTTCGATGGTCATTTTTTCACAGAATATTCTGAAAAATTTTTAATTTATCCAAATAATATCAAAGCTAACTCAATTGAACCAAAATGTGGTCCTATAGCAGGAAATACCCCACTACAAATAAAGATAAATTTAGGAAAAATTGAACAAAAATATTTATTCAGTTTGACAGTAGGATTCCAAGCAAGAAATGTACCTTTAGATCAAAACAACAAAAGATTCAAAGGAAAAAGCAAAAGTAACAGTGAAAGTGCAGTAGAAGATAGTAGAGCAATTTCCGACAATCAAAATCAAAACCAAGCAACAATACAAAATACATTAAAAGAAGGTCAAATTATAAATCCCATGGATATAGAAAACTTAGATAATCAATTAGATCAACCAAATTGGACTTGTTGTTTTGCAACATATGATGCAGATAATAATTTAATGACTTGCAATATACCAAAAATTGAAAATTATAATCCATTACAACCTGAATATAATATAGATATAGCTATAAATGGACAACAATTTTCAGGATATCCCAGCATTTATAGATTTTATAATATATATATAGACAAAATGTACCCAGATATTTCTACTCCAGATGGAGATTTACCTTTAATTATATATGGGTCTGACTTATTCGATTCTCCAAATAAGAAAGCAAGAATAATTTCAGATATAGGTAAAAAGAATGTAGATATACAATGGGATAAAAATAATAAAACAATGATCGTTACTTCAGTGCCTTTAAATTTAATAACCCAAGATGAAAAAATATTAAATATAGAAAAACAACAAGATTTATATAACAAATACAGCTTTGACGTTATGATTTCAATGAATGGTACCCAGTGGTTAAAAGCAGGTACATACCGTTATTACACACCAAAAATTAATAAAATGTTATATGTTATATTTAAAGAAACTGACAATTTAGAAGCAAGACAAAAACAAATAGAAGAACCAGGCCCTTTATCCGATAATGAAAAAATGTATTTAGGAATGATGGAACCCCCTACAGAAAAAAAGGCTTTGGCTGAATATGAAAAAAATGCAAAAGAAGAAGAAGATATGATCAAAAACCAACATAAAGCACCATATAATGGACTTTCGTTATTTGGAGATTATTTCCCTAATTTAAGTGGAATGAAAATTAAATTTTGGACTGGAGCTGGGGAAGATTTGAGTGAAGTTGAAACTGAATTATATTATAAAAATGAAAATAAATTAGCTTGTATAGTGAAAGAATTACCTGATTTATCTCCTGGGGAATATGAAGTTAATATAAGTATTAGTATAAACGGAATACAGTGGACAAATACAGATCAAAAAATATTATATATGGCCCCTGAAGAAGGATTATCTTTTGAAGATATAATAAAATTAGATTCTGCTAATGATAAAAACAAAAAGAAAAAAAAATAATAAATATTTTAATATATTTTATTTTTTAATTAATTATTAATTTTAATATAAATTAATATTTATTTTTAAATATAATTAATAATTTAGATAAT
>CAMUZC010000175.1 GCA_947165105.1 uncultured Lachnospiraceae bacterium
ATCAATAACTTCTTTTATTAAAGGTACCATACTTTGATTATTTGAAATAATTTTTATATTTGCAATTCTATCATGATTAAGATTTTCTTGGATTAAAACTGGCATATTTCCTAAAATATTTGTAGAATAAAATGAATTATTTTTTTGTTTAGCACTTAACATAATATTATTTCTTTCAAATAACATCTTAATATTTTCTTCATTATTATGCTTAGGATATTGGAAAACATTTTGATTGAATGGTTGATCTTTGTTTTGTTGGAAAAATTGAACAAATGGATTTCCACTTAATTTACTGTTTTCAATAAGTAAAACAACTATATTTATATTTATTTTTAAATTGAATAATTGTCCATTTGCATTCAAATTACCATTAATAATAAATGGACATGATGGAGGTTGTCTATTAAAATGAGATGGATCCATAGTTATTTGGAAAAGAGCAATACCATTATTGAAATTAGAAGTTCCATTATTTTGACAAACCAATCCAAATGTATTATTATCTAAAATTAATTGACAAACACCATTTAATCCCTGACCATATATTCCTAATTGAATAACTCCATTACTTCTTTGGAATTGTGTATATATAGCAATACCATTTTGATTTCCAATATTTTCCATTTTTGTGGTAGGGAATTGGTTAGCATTTTGGAAAATAGAGCTTGGTGCTCCACCACCCATACTCATATTTGAAGACCCTCCTCCGGAAAAATTAAACATTCCAAATGGATCATTATTATTCATATTATTAGTTGGATTTGAAGGGGCAGGGCCAGTTCCTGAACCCATATTACTAAATACTCCGAATATATCATCAACTGAGGTTGTTTGTTGTTGAGCTGGGGCTTTTTGTTGAGGTTGCTTATTTGTATCTTGAGTTTTTGAGGCTATGCCTTCATTTGCTACACCATCATCGTCTAATCCTATTAAATCTGCTTCGTTGTTTTGTTGTTGTTGTTCTTCTTTTTCTTTTTTTTTCTTTTTTCTTTCTTTTTTTTCTTTTTTGGCCTTTTTTGCTTTTTTTTCTTTTTCTTTTTCTTCTTGTTCTTTAGTTTTTTTCTTTTCTTTTTCTTCTCTTTCTTTCTTTTTTCTTCTTTCTTCTTTTTCTTCTTCTTCTCTTTCAGCCTTAGCAGCCGGATCATTTACTAAATCTTCTTCAGTAATTAATTCTTGTTGTTTTTTTAAATATACAGCACTAACATTAGTCATATTACATATCATATCATCTACTACTTCTGGTTCTAAATCGTCTTCATCGGCGAAATCAAATGGAGGTTTTTCACTGACCATCATATCTTTAGCAATATCTGGATCTGCTTCTAATAATCTCCAATAAATATATGCTCTATCTCTTATATCTGGATTTTCACTTTCTTCGGCACCTTTTTGCAAACATAATTTTACAATTTCTTCACTTTCGTCTGGTTTGTTTACAAAATTTTTTACACCTGCATTTAATATTTGTAATTTAACTTTTGAAGAATATTCCACGTTTGAGAAATTTTCTACAAAATATGTAATCATTTCTGTACTTTTTGGTATCATTGTACAAAAATCTCCTAAAATATATAATGCAGCGCATTTTGCATTTTGGTCGGATAAAGAATTGATTAATTCTACATTTAATTTATTTATTAATTCAAGGGCTCTTCCTTTATATTTTCTCATTAAATCACGAGCTACGATTATGCTTTCACATATAGCTTCGTCATTATTATTATCTATTATTTTTCCTAAAGATTCTACACATATATCTAAACTTTTTTCGAATTTATATCCGACACATCCGATATATTTTACACTTTTATGAATTAATTCTGAGTTTGTTTCAGTTAAAGCATAAGAAGTAAATTCCTTAATAATCACTTCGAAATTTTTATTATCGCATAATTTGTATAAAATGTCTACTTTTTCCAATTTTACATAAATTGGGTCATTATATTGGACAAAGAAGTATTTAAAATCTTTATCTAATAGCATAGGTCTTTTTTGAACAATAGCATGTAGACTACGTAATAAAACATATTGGATTTCTGGATAACTCATTAAAACTGACATCAAACTATTTGATAGTTTTTTGCAATAATTTCTAACTTTATCTATATTATCAATTTGGTCCATGAATTTTAATATTACTTTTATTGCACTCATGACAACTCCGGGATTTGCATGGCTCAATCTTGGTAAAACTCCCTCGATGACTTCTTCAGCATGTGAAGCTTTTTTTGGATTGTATAATATCAAAGCGTCCAAGATTGAAACTTGCCCCCATTCACTTGCATTTGCCAATGAGTCTAAAATATGTTTTAAATTTTTTGATTTTAGTTTTAATTGATTGGCTCCACTTAAAAGTGTTATTTCATTCAAAGCTTGCATGGCATTGGCTACAACTATTGGGTTATCATCTTTTAAGCATTCATGTAAAGTATTCAAAAACCCATTTTCTCTGACTAATTGGGGGGAAGTGATGTATAATTTTGGGACACATAATGCTGCAATTTTACGTACATAGGGGTCTTTGTCTCTGAAACACCAAGTAAGGGTTTCACATAAATAAGTGACAACTTCAGGTACTTGGATGCATCCCATTGTTCTAATAGCTAAACCTCTAATTAATGGAGTAGCTCCTTCTTTTGCATCTGAGTGAAATGAGGCAACTGCTAAGAAAATTAAATCTGGCTTAATTTTGGCATAGTTTATTAAATATAAATAGATGAGCTTTTTTAATTCTATATTTTTTGTACGGATTATTTTAACAACGTCAGGGAATAATTTTGAAACATCTTTACCTATTGTCATTGATGCAATAATTTGTTTCATAGCATCTTTTTGTTTTTCTAATTTAAGTGAGTTTAGTCCTTCTTGCAATTCTGCATCTTCTGGATTTCTGTTTTGAAAATATTTTGTACCTCCTTGGGATATTTCTTTCTTTTTTAGGAAATTTAAACTCATTTCTTTAAAATTATATGAATAAAATTTTCAAATATATTTAAAAACAAAGATTAATTATTTTTAAATATAATTAATAAGTAAATAATTAATTTTAATTTTTTTGATTAAAATAACACATTTTAATGGGGATTGGGGATTGGGGATTGGGGATTGGGGATTGGGGATTGG
>CAMUZC010000176.1 GCA_947165105.1 uncultured Lachnospiraceae bacterium
TTGATTATAAAGAATATTATGATAGAAAAGATTTAGAATTCAAAAAAATATTAGAGGATATATTATTTATTGGTTGTCAAAACCCTACTGCTGGTTCATTTAATATTGATTTAAGACTACAAAGGCATTTCACTTTATTAGCTCCTACTGAACCGAATACAGATAACATTTCTGAAATTTATACATTTATTTTGAAGAATCACTTTAAAGAATTTAGATTTGCTGGTACTGAAAAACAAGAAGATATTATTGATAAATTAATACATGATATTATTGAGGCTTCATGCTTCATTTTGGAAAAAGTTAAGAAAGGAAATAAATGTTTTTTCCCTTCTGCAACAAAATTCCATTATCAATGGAATATGAGAGAAATAAGTAGAGTTATAGATGGTGTTTTAAGAACTGCTTCTGCAAATTATAAAGAAGTTTCACAAATATATAAATTATGGTACCATGAATGTAATCGTGTATTTAAAGATCGTTTATTATTTGCTGATGATATTAAAACATGGAATGGTGTTCTTTTAGATCAATTTAAAGCTAGTTTTAAATATGATACACCAAATTTAGCAGAGGAATTAAAAGAGCCTTTTATATTTGTACCATTTGGAGCGGAAATATCTGATGATAATCCAAATATATTAATTCAACCTAAATCATATGAAGCATTAAAAGCTGATATTCAGGAATATTTAGTTAGATATAATGAAGAAAAAGGAGATTTACCTTTAGTCTTATTTGATGATGCTATTTGTGATATTTGTCGTATTTCAAGAATTATATGCAATCCATGTTCTCATGCTTTACTGGTTGGAGTAGGTGGTTCAGGTAAACAATCTTTGTCTAGATTAGCCTGCTTTATAAAAGAAATTGATATCTCATTACCTAATTTAAGTGGTACTGACTATAATAGCGAAGCATTTTTATTAGATTTAAGAAATGTTATGCTTAAATCAGTTTTGAAACCAGCTGAAACTCCTTATTGTTTCTTAATTAATGATAATCATATTATTGATGAATATTTCCTTGTATATATAAACAATTTCTTAAGTTCATATTGGGTTGACGAAATATTTGAAACTAAGCAAGATTTAGAAGGTTGGATGGTAAAATCTTTAAAATCAAGTGCTCCAAATCTTGGATTTACTAAATCAGCATCAGATTATACCATGGAAGGATTATTCAACTACTTAATTTATAGAGTTAAAATTAATGTTCACTTTATATTATGTATGTCTCCAGTTGGTGATACTTTAAGAGTAAGAGCAAGAAAATTCCCATCAATTTTAAGTGGTACTTCTATAGATTGGTTCCATGAATGGCCTGATACTGCTTTAACTGCTGTTAGTGCAAGACAAATAAGAGAGATGGAACAATTTGAGCAAAATGAAACTTTAGTCCAAAAATTATCGGAAATTTCAGCAGAATTACATAAATCAATTAAAGAATTTAATGATTCTTATTTCAAAAGTGAAAGAAGATATAATTATACAACACCAAAATCGTTTTTAGAATTGGTTAAATATTTCCAAGAATTAATTGCAAGAAAAGATGGTGATATTATAAACCAAATTCAACGTTTAGAAAAAGGATTAGCTGTTGTATCAAATGCATCTCAATCAATTGCTGGACTTAAAAAAGAAATAGAAGCAAAATCAATCATAGTCGAAGAAGAAAAGAAAAATACAAGTGAAGTCTTAGCAAGATTAGAAGTAGAAAATGAAAAAATTAGTGGAGAAAAAGAAATTGTCGAAAAAGCAACAAATGAAGCTATTGAAGCTTCTGCCCAAGCTGCAAAAGAAAAAGAAGAAGCTGATAAAGCTTTTGCTGAAGCAGAACCAGCAAAAATTGCTGCACGTAATGATGCCGAAAATATTAAAAAAGATGACTTGGAAAAATTCAAAAATCCAAATAATCCATCAAAAAATAACTTTTTGATATTTAAACTTATGTATTTAATTTTCAATCCAGAAGATAAAGTTCCAGGTGATGATATTAAAAAAGAATTACCAAATATTAAAAATAAATGTTTGAATCAAAGTGCAGACCAAATTAAACAAAAAATGATTGGAAGACTCGATAACGTATCATGGATCACTCCAGAATTTTTAGAAAAAGTTAAAATGTATAGAGAATACCCATATACCGATTTAAAGGAGATGGAAAAGATCTCTGGTGCATGTAAAGGTGTAGTTGGTTATTTCCAAAACTTGGTCAATTATAAAAGATTATATGATATAGTTGATCCCCTTATGAAAAAATCTCAACAAGCTGCCGCAACCGCAGCCGCTGCTATGCAAAAAAAAGAAGAATTAGAAAAAAAATTAGAATTAGTATCAGGAACACAGAGAAAATTACAAAAAGAATTTGATGAATCAAAAGCTAAATTAGATAAAGTCCAAGAAGAACAAAATACTTTATTGAAAAAATTAGAAACTGCTGAAAAATTCATAGGATTACTTGCTTCGAATAATGAACGTTGGAAAAAAGATGTAGAAAGATTAAAATCCGATCAAAAAAATATAGCTGGTGATTGTTTATTAGGTTCATCATTTGTATCTTATATTGGAGTATTTAATTCATTCTTTAGAGAAAAATTAATCGATAAATGGAAATCAATAATAGTATCAAAAGATATTGCAGTTACAGATAATATTGATATAGTTCATACTTTAACAAATGAAGCTGATATTCTTAAAATGAAAGCTGAAGGTCTTCCTTCCGATCCATTCTCAACAGAAAATGCAGTTATTATTACTCAATGTACTAGATATCCATTAATTATTGATCCACAAATGCAAGCTATAGCTTGGCTTAAAAATAGACAAACCAAAAAAACATTAGTTCAATACAGACAACCAAAATGGGATCAGATAATTGGTGAAGCTATAAGTACAGGAGAAGATATTATTATAGAAGATGTTGATCAAGAAATAGATCCATTATTAGCTCCTATTATGGGAAAACAAACAACTAATAAAGATAAAGGAAAAGCTCAAATTAGAGTAGGAAATAACGATTATGTATTTAATCCAAAAACTAGTATATTCTTTATTACTAAAATATCAAATCCACATTATAAACCAGAAATTGTGGCCCAATGTACTTTAATTAACTT
>CAMUZC010000177.1 GCA_947165105.1 uncultured Lachnospiraceae bacterium
ATTCATTTGAACAATTTTGTATTAATTATGCCAATGAAAAATTACAAAATTTATACGTTGAAGATATTTTCAAAGAAATTGAAAATATGTTTAGAAGAGAGGGTTTAATTGAACATTATAGTCAAATAGAATACAAAGATAACACAATTATTTTAGACGGTATGGGTAAATATCCTTCTGGTATATTTTATCAACTAGATAATGAGTGTAATGTAGCACAAAAAGATTCCAATTTATTATCAAGAATTTTACAACAAGCAAAATCAAATCCTTCAATTAAATCAAGTCTTAAAAACAAAGATAAATTTTTCATTTGTCATACAGCAAAAGATGTTGAATATGGTATTGTTGGTTTTTGCACAAAAAATTTAGATGAATTCAAATTAAGAATGAGAGATAGTATAGACTCTATAAAAGATGAACTATTACAGACCATGATAGGGAACAATTCGGGTGAAGAAAGACATAAAAAAGAGAAATTTTTAGGGGGTAAATTCAGAAGTGATATGGATAACTTAGCTAAAGCCCTAGGGGAATGTGTCAGACACTATATACGTTGTTTGAAGCCAAATGAAGTTAAGAAAAAAAATTATTTTGTACCATGGTTCTCTTTGTTGCAAATTAAATATATGGGTGTTCTTGATACTATCAGAGTAAGACAAGAAGGTTTCCCTGTTATTAAAACATATTTGGAATGGTATCTTAAATTTGAAGATGCAGTTGATTTCCCTGGAAAAATATTTTACAAGGATGTTAAAGAAGATAATCCTAATTTACATGATTGGTGTCATTTAATAGCAAAAAAATTAGTACCAGATCATAATGATAGTCTTATCTTATTTGGAAAGACATTGATTCTCATGAGGCAAATATGCAGCGATAAATTTGATGAAGCGAGAAGAAAAGCACTTGAAACTAAACAGAAATTAATAACTATTTTAGCCAATAAGATAAGAGGTTTTGAACCTGCTAGAAATTTCCATTTATTCTATGGTGCAATATTCACTTTACAACAAAACTATAAATTATTTTCTTATATTAATAGGATGAATAAAGTAAGAGAAATTTGTAGATTATTGCAAATGAAATCAAAAATGAATACAATAAGAAAAGAAAGTGAAAAATTTAGTAAAAAATTAAAAAATTTGAAACAATTTTTCCTAGCAACAAATTTAAAAATTAATTCAAATAAAGCATATATTAAATTAGTTCAAACAAAATATACTATATCAAATTATGTAGGTAATTTCAAATATAAAAAATATCTCAAATATCGTGCTTTGGTCAAAGCTATTTTAGAGAGAGGTGTAGAAAAGCATATCAGAAGTGATGCAACACCAGCAGCAATTATGATCCAAAAACATATAAGAGCATATTTAAGTCGATTACATATGGGAGAATTATATAATTCAATTGTAAAAAGAAGAAAAGTATTAAAAGAAGAAATACAATGTAGGAAAATTCAGAAACATTTCAGAAAGCATTTCTATATGGATAAAATACTTAAAAAGCAAAAAGCTGTTGATAAATTTGTTGGCTTGATAAAATATCATAGATTCCATACTTGGTATGTAAATATCAGGAAAAATGTCATTATTATACAAAGAGCTTATAAAAGAATATATCTTAAAAGAAAAATTATAGAAGCAAGATTGCAAGAATTTACAGAAGAAGAAGATATAAAATATGAAGATTCAACTTTTGTAAATTCAGTTACTTTGTTCCCTGAAAGACAATTAGAAGCAAATCCTAACGAAAAAGGTTCTCAAGCCACCCTCCAAAAAATGAAAAAATTACAAAAATTCTATGATAAAAAATTACAAACTTTAAATCCAACGAAAATCACCGAAGTACAATATTTAAATCATTCACCATACGACGAGCCAAAATTACACTTTTTCGCACATATTTTAGATTTGGACTCTATTATTAATATTGATGATATATATATCGCCGTACCATGGAGTGAAACATACCAGGATGTCACAAGCCATAATATTAAGCAAAATACTCCTATACAATTAATTGAAGTAGGAGAATTCCATACAACTTTAGTTAATAGTTTGGGTAAAACGTTCACTTGGGGTTGGGATGGAAATGGTCAATGTGCTTTTAATATAAATAAAGATAAAAATTTCTTGTTTGAGAATTTTAAATCAGGAAAAAGTGGAAACAGATTAAAAGGTAATATAAATAATACTAATTATGATGAAGGAATTGGAGATATTGACTTTGATAATGAAATAGAAAATATTAAAAATGAAAAAGAAATATTTGAAGACGAAGATGAATTTTATGATGAACAAAACCAAGAATTTAATGAAGAATCATTTATGGAATATTACTATTTAGATAGTCCTATAATCATAGATAATTTCAATGTAAGAAAAATTGCTTGTGGTCAAGATAATACAATGATTTTAACCAAAGAAAATAAATTATATGTATTTGGTTCTAATAATTACTATCAATTAGGTGTAAAAAATTGCAAAAATATCTATTCCCCAATGTCTTTCCAAAATATAATTAAATCACACCCAGATACTTTAGCTGTAAATATGAAAGCTAACATTGCAACTATGAAATTTTCTGGTAAAAATGCCTTATTAATAAACGATACTGGAAATTTAGTAGTTTTATCATGTTTTGCTTCGGGTGGATCAGGTAATGATGGACTATATAATAAACCCGTTGAAGTACCCATACCTGATGTTAAATTTGCCCAAATTGAATGTGGTAAAGATTTTTGTTTATTATTATCAACAAGTGGTGTTTTATATACTTTTGGTAGTAATCAATTTGGCCAATTAGGGCATGGTGATACAGAACCTAGAACATATCCTACTGTAGTTAAATATTTTTTAGATATGAAAAAGAAAGTAGATCAAATTTCTTGTGGATTTAAACATGCAGCATGTAAATCAAATAATAAAATATATTCATGGGGATGTAATGTTAATGGTCAATTAGGTACAGGTAATCTAAAAAATATATATATACCTAATTTAAATGATATAAAATATAGTAAAGTTAAATTTAATTTCTTACAAGTTAGTTGTGGATTTAGATCTA
>CAMUZC010000178.1 GCA_947165105.1 uncultured Lachnospiraceae bacterium
CCCATTATAAAAGATTATTAATTTTAAAAATTATTTTTCATTAAATAATTAACAGAATTAAATAAATATTTTAACAATAAATTAATGAATTAAATTAATATCTTATTTATTTATTTATTGAGGAATAACTTCATATACTTCTATATCTTTTATATTAAATGTTCTATCTCCTCCAGTAAGTTCATAATCTTCTTCAGTATTGAAATTTAATCCTTTTTCAAAAGTTGTTCCTCCTTTACTAAACGCATTATCAAAAATTCTAATTTGACATCCTAAGAATATTGCTCCAAATTTAGGGTAGCACCCTATAGCGTCTTCTCCAGGAATATTTTCATAAATTTGCATTTTATCCAAACTAAAAACAAAAGCATCTTCATCTTTTTTTTCTATACAATCTCCTTTCCAACTACATGTAGTGAAACCACCAAATCTTTTTCCTTTATCAGTTTCAACTAAAACTAATGTACTTCTAGCATCATCGCATTTATTATGGAAAGCTGACGCCTTGTCTGAATCGGCGGTAGCTTTGTATAATAAATTTAATGTTAATCTTTGATTTAATTTATTAATTTTTCTTGTTAAAAATTCTAATTCATCTGTATTATGTATGATATCCCCTTTAACGCATATTTGTTGTGGTTTATCTTCGAAAAATAATTGTTTACTATCCATTCCAGTGTTTCTCATTTTAATTTCGGATTTTTTAAATTCGATAACTTTATTTTGTTCTACTGTTTCTGTTCTTCTTTGACTTTCTCTTAATCTTCTTATTTCTTCTTCATATTGACTTTTAAGATTTTCTAATTCGTTTATTTTTCTTCTTAAATTATCTTCATCAATTGCATTTGATTTCATATTACTTAATTCTTCTATCTGTTGTTTAAGAACATTTATTTGAGATACTTGATTTCTTAAATTATTTAATTCTCCTAATTGCGAAGGGACCCCACTTAATTCGGCTAATCTGGCTTTCAAATTATTTAATTCGTTTAATTGATCTTTAAGTACATTCATTTGAGAGACTTGTGCTCTTAAATTATTTAATTCATCTAATTGAGAATTGACATCTCCTAATTCTCTTAATTTTTGTTTTAAAGTATTTAATTCATTTAATTGTGCTTTTAATACATCCATTTCAGCTACTTTTCTCCTGAGGGGGTCTAATTCAGATAACTGATTTCTTAAAAGCCTTACTTCGGCTGCTTCATTCCTTAAAGCATTTAATTCAGCTAATTGTTGTTTAATTGCTCTATTTTCTGCTCTTAAATTATCTACTTCATTATCATCTTTTTGTCTTTGCATTAAAGCCAATTGATTTTTATATGCATTTATTTGTCCATATAAATCATTTAATTTATCTTGTATTAATTGATGTTCATTTTTTAAATTACTTGTATCTCCGACTAATTTAGTTATTCTTTCATCTGATTGACTCACAACTTTAATGATGGGTTTTGGCTCTTCTCTAACTAAATGAAGAGGAAGAGAAAATACTTTTGTTGTTGTTGTTTTTGTCTTTGTTTCTGGTGCTTTTCTTGTGGTGGTTGTTGTAGTTTGTGTTTTTTGGAAAAATTGATTTGTTTTTTGTTGAGAAGGTCTTAATACTTTATTATAATCATCTAACGGATCAGCAGGAGTTATATATGGTTTGGCAAAAGGATCAGAAGTTGGTAAGAATTGATTTGTTGTTTTTGTTGTTGTTTGAGTTGATTTGTAAGTATTTAAATAATCATTATTATTTATATTCAATGGAGTTGTTGTTTCATATTGATTATATTGAGTAGTTGTATCTGGGACTGTATTGGTGAATTGAGTTGCTGTATTTTCAATTGTTGTAGTTTGACCTACGTCAACGTTTGGTAATTGTGTGGTTACATCTTGAGCACCAGCGGTGAATTTTGAAATAAAATCTTCTATATTTTCTATATTAGTTGTATATAGTGGAGTATCAGTTGTAGTGGTAGTGGTAGTGGTGGTTGTTGTATCTGCCCCAGTAGTATATTGAGCTGTGGTACCAATATCAGCAGTATATTGTTCAGTAGTATCTACTCCTGTTGTATATTGTGCGGTAGTATCTACTCCGGTTGTATATTGAGATAAAATATCTTGTGTCCCTGTTGTATATTGGGTTGTATTATCAGTATATTGATTTGTTGCTGTTTGTAAATTACTTGTTATATCAGTGGATAACGGTACATTTTCTAAATTTTGATAATAATTATCTGTAGTTTCACCTGATGTTAAATATTGTGCAGCATCAGTGGTTTCTTGGAAACCTGTATCAACTGCACCAACTACTCCTAAATCATTATTACCTCCCAAATATTGAGTATTTGTATCAAATCCAGTAGTTTCAACTGTATTAGTTTGTTGATATGTAGTCGTTGATGTAGCGGCATTATTTGAGGCATTTAATTTTTTTAAATATGGTTCTACATCATCAATAACTGGACCTATATATGGTCTTGATTCCCGAATTTTTCCATCTAAATTAACAATGTTACTATTTGTTGTTGTTGTAGTTGTTGTTTTTTTGACATATTGAGTATTACCTGAAGAAATAACATTATTTAAATTTGTACCAGATTCTCCTAACGGAATTTCTAATTGATGAACAACTCCTTTCGTTGTAACATAAAAATTAATTTTAATTTTATCTTCTTCTTCTATAACTCCTACTTTTTGTATTTTTAAGGCTTTATCAATGTAATTTAAGGCTTCATATGGTGTTTTAATAATATTAAATATATTATCCAATTTTTGAAGATCTGCTATTGTAAAATCACGAGAAAAATCGGAAGCATTGTCGTCGGTATTTTTTTTGCAAGAAATTCTTATTGAATCATTTACAGTACTTATTGTTAAGATATATTCTTTGTTTCCTTGATTTAATCTATAAGTATTAATATGAGTTTCCATTTTTAAATGAAAATTTTATTTAAAAAATTATATATGTATTTTAAATATATTTTATTATAATGGATTTAATAAATCAATGATTATATATTTATTTTATTTTTATGAATTATTTTTTATTTTTAAATCA
>CAMUZC010000179.1 GCA_947165105.1 uncultured Lachnospiraceae bacterium
AAATAATTAATTATGCCCCTTTCATCAATAATAATAAATAAAAATAATTAAAAAGATTTTAATATTCATTTGTAAAATAATAAATTTATTCTTTATTTCAAATTTCCTTCACCAAAAGCAATTTTGAGCCGAAATGCATTTTCTTAAAAACATATTTTAACTCCACTATTTCCAATAAAAATAATAAGATATAAAAATAATCTTTTTACCATTTTTAATGGGAAATATGGTGAGAAATCACCTTGTTTAGAAATTTCAAAAAAAATATATATTCTCCACAAATTATTTTTTTTAATTTATAAAGATACAAATGGTAAAATTTACTATTGAACAAATCAGAGAAATTATGGATAACCAAAATAACATCCGTAATATGTCAGTCATAGCCCACGTAGATCATGGAAAATCAACTCTGACAGATTCTTTAATTGCAGAAGCCGGAATAATTTCAGAAGACAAAGCTGGAGACACTAGATATACTGATGGACGGCCAGATGAAGCTGAAAGAGGAATCACCATAAAATCAACTGGTGTCTCACTTTATTATGAATATGATGTTACAGATTCTGGAAAATCTGATAAATTTTTAATAAATTTAATTGATTCTCCTGGACATGTTGATTTTTCGTCAGAAGTCACTGCTGCCTTAAGGGTTACAGATGGTGCTCTTGTTGTTGTTGATTATGTAGAAGGAGTTTGTGTCCAAACTGAAACTGTCTTAAGACAATCCTTACAAGAATTGATAAAGCCAGTCCTAATGATAAATAAATGTGATAGGGCTTTATTTGAATTAAAACATAATTCAGAAAGTATGTATCAAAATTTCCTAAGAGTCATAGAAAATGCCAATGTTATCATTTCTACCTATCAAAATGAAGAAGCTATGGGGGATTTGCAAGTGTATCCAGATATGGGGACTGTGGCCTTTGGGTCGGCTCTTCATGGGTGGGGATTCACATTAACTACTTTCGCTAGGATGTATGCTTCAAAATTCAAACAAGATAAAAATAAATTAATTAAAAAATTCTGGGGTGATAATTATTATAACCCTAAAGAAAAAAAATGGTCGAATGAACCCGAAGATGAAACAGTTCAAAGAGCCTTCTGTACAAATATCCTAAATCCCTTAATTAGACTAGCAAATGATGTTTATACAGGAAAAAAAGAAGTTTATCAACCTTTGCTTAAAAAATTAGGCATAGAATTAAAGAGTGAAGAGCTAGAACTACAAGGCAAATTTTTAATGAGAAAAGTTATGCAAAAATGGATTAATGCCTCAAAAGCTTTAATTGAAATGATTATTCTACATTTGCCTTCTCCAAGAGTTTCCCAAAAATATAGAACATTATATTTATACCAAGGTCCTGCAGATGATGAATGTGCCAAAGCAATGATGGAATGTAATCCAGATGGTCCAGTTATGATGTTTATTTCCAAAATGGTGCCAACAAATGATAGTGGTAGATTTTATGCTTTTGGGCGAGTCTTTTCTGGAAAAGTTAAACCAGGGGAAAAAGTAAGAATTTTAGGTCCTGACTATAGGCAAGGAAAACAGGTAGATCTTCATGTGAAAACTATCCAAAGAGTTGTTGTTATGATGGGAAGAAAAGTTAATGATGTTCCAGATGTTCCATGTGGTAATACTTGCTCATTAGTAGGAGTAGATGAAGCCATATTAAAACAAGGTACTATCACAACATCAGCAAAGGCCTATACTATCAGATCAATGAAATATTCAGTATCTCCTGTGGTAAGAGTCGCAGTTAATGCAAAAAACCCAGCTGATTTACCAAAATTAGTCGCAGGACTGCTAAAAATGTCCAAAGCTGATCCTTTAGTCCAAGTCATAAATACTGAAACAGAGCATATTATATGTGGTAGTGGTGAACTTCATTTAGAAATATGTTTAAAAGATTTGGTAGAAGATTATGCTAAAATAGAAATTACTAAATCTGACCCTGTGGTCCCCTATAAAGAAACGGTAACAACAAAATCATCCCAAATATGTATGGCTAAATCTCCTAATAAACATAATAGATTATATGTCATTGCAGAGCCTTTAAATGAAGATTTAGTAAAAGAAATTGAAGAAGGAAATATAAAACCTGCTGATGATAATAAAGTGACAGCAAGAACTTTAATTGATAAATATGAATGGGACCAGCATGATGCTAAAAAATTATGGGTATTCGGTCCTGATCAAATGGGCCCTAACTTTTTAATTGATCAGACTAAAGCAGTGCAATATTTGAATGAAATTAGAGATTCGATGGAGTCTGCTTTCCAAAATGTAACAAAAGAAGGCGTATTAGCTGAAGAAAGTTTAAGAGGTGTAAGATTTGGGATTCAAGACGTAGAATTGCACAATGACGCTATACATAGAAGTGGGGGACAAATTATACCTACAGCCAGAAGAGTATATTATGCTTCGGAAATGACTGCAACACCTAGATTCCAAGAACCAGTATATTTATGTAATATCGCTACTCCTCAAGATGTTATGAGTGGAGTTTATCAATGTTTTTCTCAAAGAAGAGGAGTTGTTTTTAGTGAAGAAACTGTCCAAGGTACTCCTTTATTAGAAGTTAAAGCTTATTTACCGGTTTCTGAATCTTTTGGATTCACTGCTCATTTAAGGTCTCTGACTTCTGGACAAGCTTTTCCACAAAGTTCATTTTCTCATTGGGAAATTATTAATCAGAATCCTTTCGATCTGAAATCTAAGGCTTATGAAATTACAATGGCAATTAGGAAAAGAAAAGGACTTAAGGAAGAATTGCCAATTCTTTCTGATTATATTGACAAAGCTTAAATTTTATCAAATAATGAAGAAAATTTATATTAAATAATTCTTTAAATAATATTATTCTTTGATGAATTAAAAAAACATTTAATTTCTCTCTCTTTTAATTGTTTTGGTTATTATTTTTCTTATTTTTTATAAATAAAAATATTTATTTTATATTTTTATCCAATTAAATATTTTTTTTTATAATTAATTATATATTTTTTTTATTTGATATTTTATTGGGGATTGGGGATTG
>CAMUZC010000180.1 GCA_947165105.1 uncultured Lachnospiraceae bacterium
AAAAAAGTGGAAGAAAATAATATAAATATAGTTAAAAAAGAAGAAAAAAAAGATGTCTGAAACAGAGGTCGATGTCTATAAATTAAATTCTGAAGAAAGGCAACAATCATTCCGGATATCAATAATTAACAATGAGCAAATATCTATGATATTAACAAATATAACCACAGATCAAAAATATACCGCATCAGTTTCTTTACCTCAACTTAGAAAAGTATGTCAAGTTTTTATGTCCATAAACAATATTAAAGAAGCCATTCAAATATTAAAAGAAACAATAGAAGGGGGCAATATTGAATTAACAGAAGACCCAGAAAAAAATATTATAGAATTAAATTACAAAGTAATTATAGAAGATAAAGAATTTCCTCCTTTTGAAATACATTTAGGTTTAGAAAAAGAAAATAACGAAGAAGAAGTTCAAGTTTTACCTCCTAAATTTGATTATCAAGGGAATAAAGAGGCAGAAAATAAGTATGGAAATACTACTGATAATACTACTGAATTTATAAAACCTATAGTTCAATCAAATGTTAAACCCCCAATATTACAATTGGAATATATTGAACCTATTTTACAGGTACATTACCCCGATGGAACCACCAAAAGTACAGCACTACCCCCCAGAATACAAGGTGTGGATGGGAAAACACCAAATATAACTGAGGAACAGTTTAAATCTATTCAGGAACAAATGAATAAAAATAGTACTATAAAAAATTTTTCTCCTTTAAAAGATTTTTTAAATCAAAATAGATCTAATTCTGTTGCACCAAAAAATATAAGTAGTTATTCAACACAATCAACTCCTTATCCTGCAACTAATAATTTAACAAGAGTAAATCCTTTTAGTAAAGCAGCTGATCCCGATGAAAATCAAAACCAAAATCAAAATAATCTTAATCCAGCGATTAACAATGTAAACACTGTTTTTAATACAAATGGACAAAATAATTATCTTAATAATTTAAATAATAATTTAAATAAAACTTCTTCAGGTTTTTCCATCATGACAATGCAGGCCAGACCATTCCCTTCACAAGGTATGAATAATGCTAATGCTGGCCTACAAAATAATAATTTAAATCAAACAAATATTTTCCAAAGATCAAATATATTAAATCAAGTCAAATTGAATCAAAATCATATTATTGAAAGAAGGCCAAGAATGATTGAACAAAACAGAAATAATCCAAGAGACGGGGGAAGCCGATCTCAATCACTTCCTTCTAATGAAAACATGCATAAATTTAACCCTTATAAAAATCCAAATATATACCAATCTAACCTAATGAATAATCCATTCAAAACAAATACAAATAAACCAATGAATAACATTAACAATAATAATAATGAAAAATACCCCTATGATAGAAATACCCAAAGGATTCCAAATCGTAATAATTTAAATAATATGGCTAAAATACCTCATAATCAACAAAGTAGAAATACTAATTTACAACAAATGAAAATTCATAGCCATCAAAACAGTCAAAAATTTATCCAACAACAACAACAAAGATTAGAAGAAATAAAGAGAAAGTTGGCTGAAATTCAAATGGAAAAAAAGCAAATACAAGAAAGACAAAATCAGCTATATTTACAGCAAAGACAAAATCAAAGATATCCAAACAACCTATATAATAATAATCCAAATTTAAATTTAAATCAGCAAATTAGACAAAAAATCCAAGTTATGCCAAATCAACCAGTAAGACAATTCCAAACAATGCAAAATCAACAAAATCCCTTGATAAGAAAAGCTCAATCACAATCAATTAATATCAACCAAAATCAATTACAATTCCAAAATCAGCAACAAATGAAACAACCACCTCAATATCAAAATAAGCCACCACAACAAATGATACGACATACAAATTCATTAACTAACAATAATCAACAATTTTTACAACATCAAACATCCCAAGAGATAAAACAGACAAAAACCAGTATGAATAATTCTAACCAAAAACGAAATCAATATCAATATCAAAATAAATTCAAAACACAAATTTCCTCCCCTATACCCTCTCAAACCCCCACTTTGGGAAATAAAGATATATCTCAACAATTGATAAGTTTAGCCCAGATGGCTTCAATGCAAAATGAGGCAAATCCAAATTTCAAAAATCTCCAAGCGATAACTTTAGAACAACAAGAACAACAAACCCAACAAGAACAACATATAAATATCAATGAACAACAACAAGAACAAGAAGAAATACAAGAATATAACCCACAAGAAGAATTGGCTCAACAACAGCAATACCAATATCAATCATCATCTCCTGAAGAAAAACAAGATATAAATATTGAAGCATTATTTTTCACAGAGGATGGCCGAGTTATATTCAGAAATGGATTGCTTCGTGGTATAATACATAAATATGCCGAAATTGATGATGTTGTATCAAAAATTCAGGATAAATTGATGAAAGGAGTGAAATTTAATTTAGTTTATAAAGCATTTGATGTCGGGGATAGAGCCAAAGATTTTCATGGAATATGTGATAAATTAAATATGTCTTTAGTATTAATTGAAACTGATAAAGATATAAGATTTGGTGGATTTACTACTGAAAGCTGGGAAGGACATTGTTTAAAAAAGAAAGATAATAATGCTTTTGTGTTTAGTTTAGAAACTAATAAAATATTTGATATAATCCCAGAAGAACCGGCTATTGGGTGTTATCCCAAATTTGGGCCTGTATTTTTCGGATGTCAAATTAGAATTTATGATGAATTTTTTACAAAAGGAGGTACCACTTGTCATAAAGGGTTGAATTATAAAACAACTGAAGATTATGAATTAAATAATGGTGAACAGAAATATCTTATAAAAGATATTGAAATTTATAGTATAGAAACTATTGATATTTAATTAAAAATTAAATTTATTCTATTTTTAACATAATTTTTATATTATATTACATATTAAAATAATATTATTTATAATTATTTGATATTGGAGATTAATTAAAATTATATTTTATTATGGGGATTGGGGATTGGGGATTG
>CAMUZC010000181.1 GCA_947165105.1 uncultured Lachnospiraceae bacterium
TTGTATAGTTTTTACTATTAACTTCTAGTTTAGAATTATCAAATTCATCTTTAACGGTAACTCTAGAAGCGGCCTTATAAAATCTAAATCCAACTAAAATGAAAACAATAGCGATAATCAAACCAATAGATATAATTCCAATTTTTTTAATAGCACTGCTATTCATTTTAACATTACATACAAACATAAAAACACCATCTTTCTTTAATGAAATATCTTAGGAACATCCTGAAATTGTCTAAAAATGAGACAAAAAAAGACCGTCCCAAAATGTCTCTTAATAAAAATATATTACTTAATAAAAAAAATTATGATTTTTCTTGCGTATTTTTTAGAATAGTGATATAGTACAAGCAGTGTTATATGTAAAAATAAAAATACATAAGATAGAAAGGAAGAAAAGCAATGAGTTTTTTAAACAAGATATTTAAGAGTTACAGTGAAAAAGAAGTAAAAAGAGTTATGCCTCTTGTTGAACAAATTAATAGCTTAGAAGAGAGCATAGCAAAATTATCTGATGAAGAATTACGTAACAAAACAACTGAATTCAAAGGTAGATTAGCTAATGGAGAAACATTAGATGATTTATTACCAGAAGCTTTTGCAGTTGTTAGAGAGGCATCTAAAAGAGTTTTAGGTCTACGTCATTTTGATGTTCAATTAATAGGTGGTATTATATTACACCAAGGTAGAATTGCCGAAATGAAAACTGGTGAAGGAAAAACTTTAGTTGCTACATTACCAGCATATTTGAATGCTTTATCAGGTGAAGGTGTCCACATCATCACTGTAAATGATTACCTAGCAAAAAGAGATAGTGAATGGATGGGAAAAGTATATAGATTCCTTGGTCTATCTGTTGGTTTAATTATAGCAGGAATGAAACCTAATGAAAAACAAGATGCATATAATTGCGATATTACTTATGGAACAAACAATGAGTTTGGATTTGATTACTTAAGAGATAACATGGTTATCTACAAAAATCAATTAGTTCAAAGAAAACTAAGCTATGCTATCGTAGATGAGATAGATAGTATTTTAATAGATGAGGCTCGTACACCTTTGATTATTTCAGGTAGAGCTAACAAATCATCAGACTTATACAAAAAAGCTGATTCATTTGTAAGAAAATTACAAGCTAAAGTTATAGTAGAAGAAGATGTTAAAGATGAAGCTCAAGCAGAAGATAACGAAAATTATGATTATATAGTTGACTTAAAAGCAAAATCTGCAACATTAACTCAAAAAGGTATAGCAAAAGCTGAAGAAGAATTTCATTTGGAAAACTTCAATGATATAGAAAACTCTGAATTAGTTCATAATGTTAACCAAGCACTACGTGCTTATGGAATTATGAAAAAAGATATAGACTACATTGTTAAAGATGGTGAAGTATTAATCGTAGACGAATTCACAGGTCGTATCATGTATGGAAGAAGATATAACAACGGATTACACCAAGCTATTGAAGCAAAAGAACAAGTTAAAATAGCTGATGAATCAAAAACACTTGCTACAATTACATTCCAAAACTACTTCAGAATGTATGAAAAATTATCTGGTATGACAGGTACTGCTATGACAGAAGAAGCAGAATTCCAAGAAATCTATAAATTAGATGTTATTGAAATTCCTACAAATAAACCATTAGCAAGAATAGATGATCCAGATATAATCTACAAAAACGAAGATGCTAAATTTAGAGCAGTAATTGAAGATATTAAAGAATCACACAGCAAAGGACAACCAGTTCTAGTTGGTACTGTATCTATTGAAAAATCTGAAAAATTAAGCAAATTATTAGAAAAAGAAGGAATCAAACATACAGTATTAAACGCAAAACAACACGAAAAAGAAGCTGAAATAGTTGCACAAGCTGGTAAATATGGAGCAGTTACAATTGCAACAAATATGGCTGGTCGTGGTACTGATATTATGCTTGGTGGAAACAGCGAATATTTAGCTAAACAAGAAATGAAGAGATTAGGATATTCAGAAGAACTAATCGAACAAGCTACAGCATTTAATGAAACAACAGAACAAGAAATATTAGATGCTAGAGCAAAATTCAAAGAATTAGAAAACAAATTCAATGAAGAAATTAAAGAAGAAAAACAAAAAGTTATAGATGCCGGTGGTTTAAAAATTATTGGTACAGAAAGACATGAATCAAGACGTATCGACAACCAATTAAGAGGACGTTCAGGACGTCAAGGTGACCCAGGAAATTCTAAATTCTACATCGGATTAGATGATGATTTAATGAAAATTTTCGGTGGAAATGCTATTACTAAAGTATATGATACACTAGGAGCAGATGAAAACATGCCAATCCAATCAAGAATGATTTCAAGTGCTGTTGAAAATGCTCAAAAGAAAGTTGAAGGTAAAAACTTCAGTATCAGAAAGAACGTATTAAATTATGATGACGTTATGAATACACAAAGAGAAATCATCTACAAACAAAGACGTGAAGTTCTTGATGGAGAAAACATTAAAGATAATGTAATAAGCATGATGGATGCTACAGTTGAAGCTATAATTTCTGCTTATGCTGAAGAAGAAAATGTAAATATCGATGAAGCTTTATTGCTTGAAATAAACACAACATTAGGCCTAAGTAAAGAATCTTTAGGATTAAATGAAGGCGATAAAGTTAAAGTAAACGAATTAACAGATAAAGTAACAGAAGCTGTTCATAAAAAATATGAAGAAAAAGAAGCTATGGTTGGTTCAGAAGACTTAAGAGAAATCGAAAGAGTAATTACTTTAAAAGTAGTTGATGACCAATGGATGGAACATATTGACAATATGGATGAATTAAAAAATGGTATAGGTCTTCGTGCTTATGGTCAAAAAGATCCAGTTGTTCAATACAGAATTGAAGGTTTTGATATGTTTGATGAAATGGTTAACAACATCAAAATTGATATTACAAAATCAATGCTACACTTAGAAAAAGCTGATAATGTACAAAGGGAAGAAGCTGCACAAATTACAGATGCAAGCTTAAGAGA
>CAMUZC010000182.1 GCA_947165105.1 uncultured Lachnospiraceae bacterium
CCCAATCCCCAATCCCCAATCCCCAATCCCCAATCCCCAATCCCCATTTCATATATTAAAAAAAATATATTAAATTTAATTTTGTTTTATTTATTTAAATGTTTTACACTTTAAATTAATATTTTAATTAATTATTTTTTAATTCTACCATATTTAATTCCTAAACCAACTGTTGACATATAAACCATACCAAATGTATTCATATCTCCAACTAAGAAATTTCCATCTCCTGTTCCTCCTGACACTTGATTTTCATTAATTAATACCCATGTTTTTCCTTTATCAGAAGAACGATAAATTCCTTCTGGGTCATTTTCTAATGGTTTTCCATACATAAATAATGTATAAATTTCTCCTTTTTTTTCAGGAGCTCCATATCCAACTGTTTTACAATAAGTAACACCTTCCATTTTTTCTATAGTTTCACCAAAATCATTAGATATATAAGCTCCATCATATCCTGCAGCTAATACAACTTTTCCTCCTCCAAGATAAGCTAATCTATTAGAATATCCTTTATTTTCTCCTACAATTTTATTTTGAAATGTTTTTCCTCCATCATGACTAACTGAAAAAATCAGTTGGGATGGAAAATCTTCAGTTTTTTTTGTAGCAGAACAAGAATAAATCATCATAGGGTCTGATTCATCTACAAGAATTCCAAATTCTTCATTTCCTAATAATCCTTTACTTTTCTCCCAAGTTCTACCATAAGTTTCACTATAATTAATACCATTTGAATCAGTATGAAAAATTCTGAATCTTTCATCTCCAAATGTAGTTATAGCACCTCTTCCTCCATGGCCACATGTATCTTCTAATTTAAACCATAAATTTCCTCCATCTTCAGAATAATATCCTTTTGCTTCATGCAAATTAATTCTTATCATAATTCTTGGATCTTGAGGACAAGCGGCAATAACTCCAGTAGTTCCCATATTTGGTTTATATTGTGGTGGAATATCATTAACAGTTTTATGAATAAATCCATCAATATCTCCTACTGCTGAAAAAGGATACCCTCCTTTAACACTAATCATATCTAAAGCAACTATTTCTTCTTGACCTTTTGGTTCAAAATAAAATTTAACATTTTTTTCATCCCAAATATTATCGCAACAGAAAATTCCATTTCCAGAAGTCATATATATTTTATTTGGATTTCTAGGATCTATCACTATACTAGTTCCCCAATGAATAGATTTTCCTACAATCCAATCATATCCATTTTTATTTATTGGACGAGAAATAAATTCATCACCATCTTTACTTCCTGGAGTAAGATTTGTCCAAGTTTTACCTCCATCAAGAGATCTAAAGAACTTATCTCCAGAAGCAATTGTACTAGGATCATATTCTTCAGAATACCATTGATCTTCCCAAATTCCTGTAGTTCTTGCTAATAATTTATTTGGATTTTCTCTATCAGCACTTACACTTCCTATAGCTTTATCTATAGGTGAAATATCAGTTACTTCACCTGTTTCTAAATTATATTTAAATGCTCCTCCAGCTCTTCCTTGAAAAGTAATTTCAGCAATATAAGTGAAGAATAAATTTCCATTTCTATCATCTCTAATTGATAAAGGGAAATTATCATATGGTAATTTATCTGATAGAACTGTAAATTCGTCTTTATCAACATCAGCAACATGAATATTTGGTTGTCCTGAAATTGACGAGCCAACTATTACTTTTCCATTAATTATTTTAATTACGGCTACTCCATTATGATGCCAATAAGTATTGTCATCTTTTAATAATGTTCTAGTTTTACCTATGAATGGCCAATCTACTTCATATTTATAAAATCCTAAATCATCATATCCTTTAACAGGATTCCAAGTTATCCCTCCATCTATAGATTTTATAAGACATGAACTACCAACAGCTGTATCTCCACCGGCATAAATAATATATGGATGATCAGGATCTACTGCAATAGGCTCAGTACATTCTCTTCCATCTCCATTTCCATGTGAGGTAATTAAATGGCTTACATCTATTTCTCTAAAAGTTTTTCCACCATCTGTCGTTTTAAATATTGCATATTTTGGAGCATGATCTGCACGCCCACATAAGAAATATACAATATCATCATCTGTAGGATCTATAGCAATACCTTTTATTGCTAAATATCCTCTATTTTCTTCTTTAATGAAACCAAAGAGTTGAACCCATTCCCCATTATTATAATCATATTTATAAGCACCACCAACATCTGTTCTCATATACATTTCTCTTTTACCTTCTATGATTGAGGAAACAAATCCACCACCACCTATTTTAAGAGAACCCCATTCATATGAATTTTCAATATTTTTTGCGGATTTTGTGATAATAAATAATGATAAAAAAGAGAATATGAAGGAAAATATTAAAAAATTAGAAAAACAAAAAAATGACCAAGAAAAAGAATATGAACAATTTAACAAAAAAATCCAAGAATTATCCAGAAAAGAAATGAATTACAAACAAGAAAGGCCTAGGCTCGAAAAAAAAGCGATTGAACCTTTGAAGGATCAAAAGAAGATGGTATCCCTATTAAATACATTAGAAGAAATAAAAAAGCAATTAATTGAAGAAGCAAAATCAGAAGAAAAAAAATATAGATTAAAATTGATATCTAGTGGTTTATCTCTTGATCCAGAAAAATTAGTAAAAATGCAGAATAAATTATATAGTCGTATATTAACACCTATGAATCAAAAATTAATTGAAAAATTAGATGATGAATTAATATCTTATGTATATAAGAATAAACAGGATGAAAATGATAATGAAAAAAAAGAAGCTATTAAAATTAAAAAAAATCTGGAAAATTAGATAAAAAATTACCTTCAATGGACATTATGAAAAATTTATGTCATTATAAAATATATAATTCTTTAATGTCACAAGATTTTAAAGAATTTTTATTAAATAATAAGAGGCTAGAATTTAATAATCCCCAAAAACAAAAAATTTCTTTGGATAAAATTCAAAAATTTTTAAATCGTAAAATAGAAATAGGT
>CAMUZC010000183.1 GCA_947165105.1 uncultured Lachnospiraceae bacterium
AATCCCCAATCCCCAATCCCCATTTTCATTACATCAAAAATAATTATTAAAAAAATTTTAATTTAATTTAATTTAATTATATATTTGATTTAATTATTGTAATTTATTTAATTTATTTAATTAAGTATATAGTTCTTCTTTAAATAAAATAAGAAAATTTAACATAATTATCATAGTTATATTTTTTATTCTTCTTCATTTTTTCTTTCTTTTTCTTTAACAATTACAATTCCTTCCAAAACATCTGAATAAGAAATAAAATCATCTCCATTTAATTCGCATCTTTCCCCAGTGTTAATAACCGCTGGTGAAGTATGTATTTGGAATCCAGATATAGGTCTAGGATTTCCAGTTTGTCCAACAATATCAACAGCTTGTCCAATCATTAATTGTACTTCTTTAGGTTTTAATTTTTCATCAACAGTCATAACTAATTTAGGTCTCATAGCAAGAGCTAATGAATATATTAAAAATTGATGTTTTCCACACATTAACCCTTCTGTTTCTGTAAAACTGAACAAAGTAATTAAAATTCCAGATAAGCCTATATTATTTATTAATAATTTATGAGAATAAATAGGGTCTAAAGTAATTATACCTTTACCCATATGTAATAAACCTTGGGCAACTCTTATCATAAAAAGTGGATTTGTTTCTTCATGATAATATGAAGCAAGACTTCTTAATAGTCCTGCGACTCTACTATGGTTACTACCTGAACTTACTAGACCCATACTAAATAAGGCATTCATTGCCACTGTTTTGTCTGAATCATAACAAAATTTGGTTAAACTATCAATGACCGTAACTTTTGGGTTAGATAAATTTAATAATGCTATAGCTAATGATACTGCTCTTTTTATATTCACATCTCCAAATTGAAGAAAATGATTAAATGACCTTGATAACATTTCACTACCTATATCTTCCCCCATAGCTATTAATGAACATCCTATAACTGCAACTTCTTGTACTTTTGGATTTATTTCATCGGAGGATTTTGCGACTATTTGCATTAATTCTTGGATTTTTGCAACATTTCCACTTCCTGCATATGAAAAAGATGTTAACATTGTTTTTAAATAATCTTTTACTTCTTTTGAAAAAGATTCCATTGATATTAATGTTTCTATCATAAAATCATTATCTTTTTGCTTTCCTAAACATAAAAGTCCCATACCTAATACATATATAACAAAATATGGACTTTCAAAAATTTTTCCTTTAGTTTCATCATTTCTATTTATTAGCATTGCAAAAAATTCATTAAAAACATCTTCATTTGAAGAACCTAAAAATATAAGTCCTAAAGCAAGTGAAACAAAAGCACTTACTTCAAAACCATATGAAAAATCTTGAAAAACTTCCAATAGGGGATTTATTAATTTTTCATTCTGAGTACCAGCTGCTGCAATCCCCAATCCAAATAATGCCGAAATTATTATATTTAAATTTTTATCTTTTATTTCTTCTAACAACACTGCAACAGCTATATCATTATCATCATGTATATTAGATAAGGATATTCCTAAACCTAAATTTCTTCCTGCCCTTTTATATATATCTGTTTCTTTATTTCCCGCGTATTCATATAATTTTCCCGGGCCTTCTAAATAATCCCATATATTAACAAGGCCTAATCCGGCTAACATACAAGTAATACCTTCTTCTTTATTTTTATAAATCCAATCTGAATCTTTTTGTGATAATAAAACTTCGGTACCAAATCCAGCATTAATAAATGAACTTGCAATTGAATGTGCCATGTTTATTTTATATGATTCTAATTTTTTTGAATCGCTTTTTTTATCTTCTAAATGTGATTTAAAAACATTTTCAGGGTGTTTTGGTTCTAATAATTCCAAATTTTTTCCTAAAATTCTAAAATATTCACTTTGTTTATAATTTCGCATTATTTCCATTAATTCATTATCTTTTATATTTTCTTCTTCCTCTTCCAAAAAAATACCTTCTTTAGCCAAAATAAAAGCCAATTGTTTCTTAGTAGTTAAATCGTTACATTGATGGAAAGTTTGTTTTATATATAATAAATTACCTATTTTTATTGCTACTCTCATAGCATCTATATATTGATGGAATTGATTATAATAAATAGAATATACTAATTCCAAAGTTTCACGATATTCTTCGGTATCAGCCGAATAATTTGAGATAGATAATAAATATAAACATATTTTTTTATAATTATTTTCAGTAATAAAATCTTTTATATCATTTATACAATCTACTTGTATCAATAAATCAATTGCATCACTTTCACAATGTTGTGTAATTAAATAAGGTGCAATTATTTTTACTAAATCTAATAAATCATTTATTGGCTCATCTTTTGTTATTCTTTCATTATATTCTTGACTTATATCAGAACATAGTGATCTTATATATTCTTGACCCCATGATGTTATATCTTTTTTTGTACCTGATAATACATATGATAAAATTGTTAATTCTTTATCATTTTCATCTTTTTCATTAATAACTGTTAAAATGACTGAGATCAAATCACTTAACATTAATTTATATTGGCTATCTTTTTCATTTGATGGATTATATTTATCATAAAAATCTTTAATTTGTTTAAAATGTAAACGAATAAATTTTAAAGGACGGGGGATTGATGTCATTGAAGATGTACTTGTTGTAATTTCATGTTTTATCATATTGTAACTATTTATACGTAAATCATAATCTTCTAAAAATAAACCATTTACCATTTCTTCTATATTTTTTTTATATTCTAAATCTTCTTCTGACTATATTATAAGATAATTATATTAAATATATATATATTTACAAGTTCTTCTTTTTTTGGTTTTTTTTCTTTTTTCACTTTTTCATCTTTTTTATTTGAATTTTTTAAATTTTCTGATTCCTTATCTCCTTTCATTTTCTTTTAGTATATTAATTTTAAATTATTTTGTAGATTTGATTAATTTCTTT
>CAMUZC010000184.1 GCA_947165105.1 uncultured Lachnospiraceae bacterium
CCCAATCCCCAATCCCCAATCCCCAATCCCCAATCCCCAATCCCCATTTTTTATAAAAAAAAAAATTATTTAAATAATAAATAATAAAATATATATAATTTAATTTATATCTTTAAAAAGAATTAAAACAGAAATATAAATAAAAAAATATTTATATTTATTATAATGGAAGAAAATAAAAGAGCAACAAAAGGAACAGAGCATACTTTACAATCAAACGCAAAAATAGGAGGAGAATTCCATAAAGAAGCTAACTCTCCTTTCATTAAAGAACGTGCTGAATTATGGGATAAACTTTACGCCGCTCAAGAAGAAAAAAATAAATCTTTGCCTCAACAACCAATCAAAATAACTCTTCCAGATGGAAAAGAAGTAGAAGGAACTTCAAATGTCACTACCCCCTATAATATAGCAGAAAAACATACCAAAAAATCTGCTTTAAAAGAGTTTTTAGTTGCCAAAATTACTTATTCTAAAAAAGTTTCTGAAACTCAAATAAAAAGCGTAGAAGATGAAGAACAAGAAGAAAAGTGTTCAGAAAAACCAAAAGAGTCTTTTGAATTATGGGATATGCATAGACCTTTGGTTGGAGATTGTAAAATTGAATTTTGCAATTTTGAAACAAAAGAGGGACAAAGTACTTTTTGGCATAGTAGTGCTCACTTGTTAGGAAGTGCAATTGAGACAGCTTTTGGTGCAAAATTATGCATAGGTCCTGCATTAGAAGAAGGATTTTATTATGACTCTTATATGGGTTCATATGTCATTGATCCTTCAAATGATTATAAAACTATTGAAGATCAAGTTAAAAAAAATGCACAAGGAAATCATCCTTTTACAAGATTGGTAATGACTAAAAAAGAAGCTCTAGAATTATTTAAAGCCAATCCATTTAAAGTTCAATTAATTTCAAGTAAAGTAAAAGAAGATGAATTTACTACTGCTTATAGATGTGGAGATTTTGTCGATTTATGCTTAGGACCACATATCCCTAATCTAAATATGATTAAAGCTTTAAAAGTTACTAAAAATTCTGCAACAAATTGGTTAGGAAAAGTCACTAATGATAGTTTACAAAGAGTTTATGGAGTTGCTTTTCCAAGTGAAAAATTATTAAAAGAATACATTAAAAAAAAAGAAGAAGAAGAAAAAAGAGATCATAGGAATATAGGTAAACAACAAGGTCTTTTCATGTTCCATAATTTATCCCCTGGATCATGTTTTTGGTTCCAACCAGGTGCTCATATTTTTAATAAATTAATTGATTTTATTAGAAATCAATATAAAGTCAGAGGATATCAAGAAGTTATTTCTCCAAATATTTTCAATTTAAAATTATGGAAAACTTCAGGCCATTATAAAAATTATAAAGAAAACTTATTCTTAATGAAAGTAGAAAATCAAGGATTTGGTCTCAAACCAATGAATTGCCCTGGACATTGCCTAATGTTCGATAGTGTTGCCAGATCCTATAAAGAATTACCCATAAGAATGGCTGATTTTGGTGTTTTACATAGAAATGAAATTTCTGGGGCTTTAACTGGACTTACTCGTGTAAGAAGATTCCAACAAGATGATGCACATATCTTCTGTAGATATGACCAAATTATGGATGAAGTCTTAGATTATCTTGATTTTATGAGCTATGTATATGAAATTTTTGGATTTAAATATGAATTATATTTATCCACTAGACCTGCAAAGATGTTGGGAAGTGCCAAATTATGGGATATGGCTGAACAAAGTTTAACTGATGCTTTGAACAAATTTGGAAAACCATGGAAAATAAACCCTGGAGATGGTGCTTTTTATGGACCTAAAATTGACATCAAATTATTTGATGCTTTGGGTAGAACTCACCAATGTGGAACTGTTCAATTAGATTTCCAATTACCTATAAGATTTAATTTAATGTATAAAACTGAAGAGCAAGTTGTAAAAGAAGATAAAGATAAACCAAAAGAAGAAAAAGAAAAAAAAAGCAAAAAAGGTAAGAAAGATAAAGAAGAAAAAGATGAAAAAGAAGAAAAGCCCAAAGAAGAGGAAAAACCAAAAGAAGAAGAAAAACAATTAAATGAATATGGAGAACCATTAGGAAAAGAAGTATATAATAAAGATGAATGGGATGATGAACAATTTAACTGGGAAGAAAAAGGATTAAAACCAGGATATGCCCGACCTTGTATAGTCCATAGAGCTATTTTAGGTTCGGTGGAAAGATGTTCGGCTATCTTAATAGAACATTTCGGAGGAAAATTCCCATTCTGGTTATCCCCTAGACAAATTTGCTTATGCACTGTTAATAATAAGGTTGAAGATTACGCAGAAAAATGGTATTTAATGCTTAAATATAAAGGATATCAAGTATTTTTTGATAAGTCTTCTGCCACTTTACAGAAGAAAATTAGAAATGCTCAAATTGCCCAATATAATTATATTGGAGTTATTGGTCAAGAAGAAGCTGATGGAAATACTATAGATATAAGAACTAGAGAAGGTGAAAGAATTGGTAAATATACGATGAATAAATTAATTGAATTCTTCCAAACTTTAGAACCAAAACAAAGTAAAGTTGAATTAAATTTGTTGGAAAAAGTATGTAAGGGAGTTAAAATGGAAGATTTGGATACTAATGAAGCTAAATTGAAATTTAATTTGTATCTTAATGGTGATGAATGCAGTGAAGATGATAAAAAATTATATCAAGCATTAGAAAAAGAAGAAATTGATAAAGAAAAATTCCCAAATTTATTTAAATGGAAAAAACTTATGGCTCTTCAAAAATAAATAATAAATTAGATGCTAATTTAAAAATAATATAACTTATCTCTATGATAATTAAATTAATTAAAATAAATAAATTTAAATAATTAATAAAAAAAATTAAATAATTTTGGCTTTTTTAAAAATAAAATGGGGATTGGGGATTGGGGATTGGGGATTGGGGATTGGGGATTG
>CAMUZC010000185.1 GCA_947165105.1 uncultured Lachnospiraceae bacterium
CAATCCCCATATTTAAAATAATATAAGATGAATCTAAATAAATATGTTCAATTAATTTAAAATATTTTAATTCAGTTATAATAATTTTTTTTATTTAGTTAAGTCAAAAACAATATATAAATGAAGCATTTTTTCAAAAAATAAATTAAGCTAAAATATATATGGAAGGTACTACTAAAGATAGCAATACCCAAAATACTGAATCAGAAAGGAATTCTATCTGGAAGGCAATAAAAACCTATGAGTATCCCCTCGCTCCAAAAAAAAATCAAAATTTGCGAAATGAATCACAAGTTTCAATCATCTCAAATTTATTCCCAGTAGAATACATCGATTCAATGCATAAAATTCTACTCTACTCAATAGAAATACTACCCACTATTTCCGATGAAAATTTTCCCCTCAAAAGAATAGTCTACCAACATATAGAATCCCAATTGCCAGAAGAATTTAAAAAAACTTTTTTTGCAGGAAATAATCTCTACGCCTGTGTGGCCAATTACCAAAATAAAGATTTGTCCCTAATAGAATTGACCACCTCTGCCAACAAGACCGATTATGTTATAAAGTTGTATAAAGCCAAAGAAATAAACTTCAGAGATCTCACCAAAAACAATGACAAGGAGAACCAAGAAATTAAGCAAATGATAGAAAAACTTATTAGATATATTATAATGCGTGACCCAAAAATGATCAAATTTCGTGACGGTACTATGGTCAACAAAAATGAAAAAAATAATATCCAATCTGTTAACGATAATACAAATGAAGAAAGCCTTGAAAATATCTATAAAGGCTACATGACTTCCGTGCATATTACTGATAATGGATTTTTCATGAGAATTAATGACACCAATAAAATAATTTCGAAAAAAAGTGCTTATAAAAAAATCATGGAAATCCGTAATAATAATAGTGACAAAGGACATATTGAAATAAGAGAGATGATTAATGAATATTTCAGAACTCATAGGACTGTACTTGCTAAATATGGAAGTTTCCGTACCTACAGAATAAATTTGATAAATTTTGATAAAAGCCCAAAAAATACTTCCATTCAAATTAAAGATATAAATGGTAATGTTAATTCTGTCTCCCTATCTAATTATTATTATAACCAATATGGATTAAAAATAAGGGACGAAGACCAGCCATTAATCGAAGTCGAAAGAAAAGTGAAAAAAGGTGATGATTCCGATGTAGAAATTATCTATTTAATCCCTGAACTTGTATGTCTTACTGGTCTAGAAGAAAGCAGCTCAAATACAGATAATACTCGTAGAAAAATCACTAGTAAGACCAAAATGAGACCTGCTGATAAAATTAGAGCTATTAATGGTATTAATGAACTTATTAATTCCACCGTTAATAAAAAATATAAAAATAAAGCAGGTAAAGAAATAACATTGAAAAGTGCCAAAGAAGTAAAAGAGTTATATGGTATTAATATAGGTAATAACTTGACTATCAAAGGTAGAATTATTCCCCAACCCCATTTAATTTTCAATGGTGGTCAAAAATTTGTCATTCCTAATAATGGTAATTTCCGTTCTGAAAACCCAAATAAAGTTATTACTTTTACTAATGATAATTTGTTTTATGTATATGATATAAAAGAAAAAAATGAATGTTGTTCTCTCTTTGAAAGTGTTATGATTAAATGCCGTACCAAAAAATTCGCTTTCGGTGATAATTTCAATCCAAAAAATGTCAGAGGATATGCATTACAAAGAACTAATGGATGGGGGGAGATAAGTGCTAGTTTGAAAAAAGCCATTCCTGAAAATAACCAACATAAATTCGGATTTGTTTTCTTATCTCGTAATTTGGAAAAATTCTATTCTCAACTCAAAAATTATTTCGTTAATAAATTGAATTTGATTACTCAATTCGGTGTTACAAAAAAGTTGGCTGATCAAAGAAGAGGGAATACTATTCAATTTAATTTGGTAGAACAGTTCAATATCAAAATTGGTGGAGAAAATCATTATATAAATTTCGTCAAGGAAAATCTTATGAAAGATAATGATGTTTATTTGGTAGTTGGTCTAAAATCCCAAATAGAAAGAAAAAATGGAAAAATTAAATACTGCATGACTGCTACCAAAAATAGATTCTTGAATTGTATTGATACTAATATCAAAGAATGTGATAATAATAAGATGTCAAGACATGATTTACTCCAAAAGATGTTCAAATCTACCATAAAAAATTTGATGGACAGTTCCAAAAGGCCTCCTAATTACATCTTTCTCTATAGAAAAGGAGGAAACTATATAGAAAATATAAAATTAGCCATTGATGAAAAAGATACCTTTATTGAAGTCATAAAAGATTTAGAAAGCAATTCCAAAAATAATAAGCAAGATCTCAAAATTCCTTTCTATTACATCTGTTGCAATCTCAAATGTGACCTTAAATTCTTTGAATATTCAGATAACACAGGTAATAAATCCTTCTCTAACCCAAAAAGTGGCCTTGTAATCGATGAAAATGTTACCCAAAAAAATAAATTTGAGTTCTTCATTCAACCCCAATTTGTAAATCAAGGTACTGCAACTCCTTGTCATTATCAAGTCATGTGTACTTATCAACATTCTGATGAATTATTGAAATTGGAGCAATTGGAAAGAATCACTTTCTATTTATGTTATTATTACTTTACATGGGCTGGTGCTATTAGAGAACCAGGAACATTAAAAATGGCTGAAACTGCACTTGATTTCTCTTCGAAATGTTTGACTGAAAATAATTCTCTTAATTATTTCTTCCCTACTCCTATTTATGTTTAGGAAATTATTAGTGTTGAATAAAATATGGCATTTTATGATATTATTGTTATTTAAATTTTTCCTTTAGTTGATGGTTTTATTTTATTAAGATTATATTTGGTTGTAAATAAAATTATCATTTTGTTCTTTATTTAGTTTAGTTTTGAATTATTAGTTATTCATT
>CAMUZC010000186.1 GCA_947165105.1 uncultured Lachnospiraceae bacterium
ATTCAAAATATTGAATATATTTAAATTTTAATTTATAAAATAAGAAATAAATAATTTAATTATTAAATTTATATTTAACTAACAGAAAAATTAAATTAAATTCAGCATAAAAAATTTTCTTAAAATTAATTATATATAAAAAATGAAATACTCTGTAACAAAAGTTACAACAACAACTACAACAACAGGAGGAAAAGCCAAAACAACTTCTCAAACACAAAATCAAAATAAAAGTGGTCCCAGCCAATTTTCCATAATTAAAAGCTTTTCAAGTCAAAAACCTTCTTCAAGTTTTAAAGATAATCTTTTTCAACCAAATGATGAATCATTATACAGTTCTAAACAAGAAGTCCAAGATTACCAAATTCAAAAAATTCCAAAATTTTTAAGAGAAAAAAAGAAAGTATTACTTTCCCAATTTGCTTTATCACAAAAAGAAGGAAGATACAGTTGGAGTAAATTAGGTGAAATATTAGAAGCAAATAAACTCAATGTATTAAAAGATACCAGAGACCTTCCATCAGATGTTGTCCAAGGTGAATTAGGTGATTGCTATTTCTTATCAGTTTTAGCAGCTTTGGCTGAAGAACCAAAAATTATTGCTGATTTAGTTGACCCTAAAGGAAGAGGAAGTGATAGCGCTTTCACTGCTAATGTAATTATTCATGGTGAACCAGTAACAATTGTAGTTGATGATGAATTCCCTGTAGCCAATGATACTAAATTAGCCTTTGCTGGATTGAATGAAAATTCTGGAAATATATGGCCTTTAATTCTAGAAAAAGCTTGGGCTAAATGTAATAGATCCTATGAAGATATAATCCCAGGTAATTCAGCTGATGCTTTTGAATTTTTATCCCCAGCTCCATATAATACTTATTACCACAATTCTGAAACAAGACCTACTTTATTTGAGACAATTAGAGATGCACAAAAAAGAGGATTTTTCGTTTTGGCTGATATAACTGAAACTGCTTCAACTAATTTAGAATCTTTATCCAGACTTGGTCTTATTACAAATCATGCATATACCGTAATTAATACTGCTGTTTTAAGAAAAAGTAATGGTTCTGAAATAAAATTAATAAAAATGATGAATATGTGGGGAACCAATGAATGGGTAGGAGATTGGAGCGACACATCATCAAAATGGACCCAAGAATTTAAAAAAGAAGTTGGTTTAGAGCCAAAAGAAGATGGCATTTTTTGGATGAGCTACGAAGATTATTTACAATTCTATACTACTACCCACATATGTAAAATTCATCCTGATTATGAATATAATACTACAAAATTCAAATCATCTAAAGCTAATAATGAACCTTTAAATCTTTGCAAAGTAGTTGTAAGACAACCTGGAAGCGGATATTTCTTAGTAAATCAAAAAAATACAAGAATTTACAGAAATTTAAAAGACCCTGAATATGAAAATCCATTTTGTAACATGGTAGTATTTAGAGATGATGATAAAAGTGGATATACTTTCATTGGAAGTGAAAGTGGCAAATTAGATAGATTATATGTTGAATGTGAAAATTTATTACCCGGTACATACTATATTTCTGTTACATTCCCTCCAGCAGGCGCTGGATTTGCTCTCCAACAAAACTTTGAAAATATTGATTTTGATATAAATTTCAGAGTAGGAGTTTATTCTAGTCAAAAACAATTAAATGTAGAACCACTTAATGAAAAAGAAATTGAAGAAGTATCTGGATTTGCCTTTGAAATGATTTCAAATTTAGCCAATGAAAATAAAGATAAATACTACTTTGCCCAAGAAGGAGAAGCTAAATCATTCAGAGTTATTAACTTTGATAATAATTCAAATGGATTTGGATATATTTATTACAAAAATGAAAGTGATGCTTACTTAAGAGAAAGAGCTGAAATTTCCAGTTTAGAAAATGTTGTAATTATTCCATTTTTCAAAAACGGATACTGTATTTCTGAAGAAAAAGATCAAGAAGAAGATAAACCAGCAGTATTAAGAGGTGCTAAGCCTAAAGCAAAAGATGAAATTGCAGACGGAGAATTAAATGAAAAAGTTGATTATGAATCTAGAAATGTAAGCAATGCAATAAAATCACTTAAAGGAAAAGAATTAGATTCAAATTTAGAAGTATTAGAAGGTACCCAAGGTAAACAAGTAAGTCAAAATGCCCCAGCTGTGATACAATTTAATATAGCTCCACATAGTGAATGTGTAATTTATTTACAAAAAGCCGACGAAGAATCAGACATTGATTTGAATAGTGATTTATGCTTTGATTATTTACCTAATGTTTTATTAGAAGAACAAAAATTCACTTCAAAAAAATATAAATTAAGATACAATAATAAACCAGTAGAAATATATGAATGTGTCGCTGAACATAATACTGGTGTATTCTTTATCTATAAAAACAGAGATCCCGAATTAAGAGTACAAATAACTGCAAAATTCACAAAAAGAAATAACTTATATTTAGCTATTACATCATCTGATCTTGAAGAAGGTGGAATGAAATTAAGAAAAGCAAATGGAGATGAGTTTAGAGAAGAAGGAGGAGAAACTGTGACAATATCTGTTGAACCTGGAGAAACTGGATTCTTTGGATTGAGCGCTATTGACTCTTTTGAAAAGTTCTCTTATACTTGTCAATTTGACTATTTGTTCACTGTTGCTAAAGTTCCTGCTAAATTCCAACAATATTCTAAGGAAGAAGAAGAAGGGGGGGACGAAGAATAAATTTTATTTAATAAATATTTCACACACATACATATAAATAGATAAATAATATTTAAATAATTTCATTAGAATAAGCGAAAAACTTATTGATGATTAATTTAATATTATTTATCTAAAATCTCTTTTATTTTTTTGATTTAATTTTCAGAAGAAAAAAAACTTCGAAATTCAAACACCAACAACAATTTTTATGTAT
>CAMUZC010000187.1 GCA_947165105.1 uncultured Lachnospiraceae bacterium
AATTATTTTTTTAATATTAATCTGAAAATAATAATTAAAATAATTTAAAAACTAAAATATATAAATAAGCTTAATAATTTTTTATGATGTCAATGAATTGTTTAATTTTTTCACTTGTAAACCAGATACCAAGATTAATCTTGATATATTGATTTTGGCACCAATCTTCTTTCAAATGACATTGTTTAACAGCATAAAATCCATTATTTTTCAATTGTTCGAGCAATTCATCGACTTTTTCACATTTTAATAAAATACAAGAAGATAATGAGTCCCCAATTACTTCAACTTTATTATTTACTTCTTTTATATGCTCATAAAATTCTTTCTTAATAATATCAATATTTTCTTTCATTCTTTTTCCATTTTTTTCAATTTGTTCAAATGAATCTTTAGCAGCAGTACAAGAATATGGTGGGGAGGAGGCAGAAAAGATATATCCTGCTGCAAATAAACGACATTTATAAATTTTTGTCATACTTCCGGCTAAAAATCCTCCTACTGAATTTAAGCAAAATTCAAATGATCCACATAGAATATCTACATCATCTTTTAAGTTTAATCCATGATAATCAATAGATCCTTTTAAATTAGGTCCAATTGTTCCAATACCAATAGAGTCATCTAAAATTATATACAAATTTAAATTTCTATTATTTTCAATAAATCTTTTTTTTAATTTGACTATTTCTTTTAAAGGTGATAAGGAGTAATCATTTTGGAATATACCTTCAGTTACAATTGAAATTAGTGAATATGAAGAATTTAAATGTTTTTTGGCTTCTTCTAATTGAGATGATAAATCATTAATATCATTGTGTTTAAATTTGATTACATGAGCTTTTCCTAGTCGACAACCCAATTGGATTGGATAATTACATAATTCATCGACAAGAACAACATTACCTGGTTTGGCATATACCGGGATTACTGAACTCATTAAATTATGTCCATAACTAATGGTTATAGCTTCATTTATATTATAAAATTTTTTTATTTCTTCTTCTAATGATACATGTTCTAGTGTTCCCCCATAAAAATTTCTAGGACCACAAGAACCACATCCATATTCATTTAGGACATTTATTAATTTTTCTCTTCTTTTTTCATCTTTTTCAAAATTATGTATATCATAATTACATATGTTTAATAGAGAATCATTCATTTTTTCAGGTAAATCCTTGTTTTTGTCATCATATTTATTTTCTAGATCTTCATATAATGGAGCCATTTGTCTTGGAGTTTTAGGTAAATTTTCTAATTCTTTTATACTTAATTTTTGAGGACGATGAATACTTGAAGGTTGGGATGTGTTTTGGAAAATACAATCTGTTTGTCTTAGAGCATCTATAGTAACTTGAAAACCTTTTTCTATATCTTCATCAGTATGTCCTGCTGAAACACAAAATCTTATACGACAAGCATCAATAGGGCAAGCTGGGAAGCCTACAACAACAATAGCAACACCATTCTTAAGACATATTCTGGAAATATCTTTTATTTTTGCTGGATGGTAAATCATAACAGGGATAACTGGTGACTCTAAATCTCCTAAAACATGGCATCCAGCATCAATAAATTTAGTTCTCAAAGAAATAGAATTTTTTCTTAGTTTGGCTATTTTATTTCTTCCTTTTGGAGAATTGATTACCTCTAAACAAGAAATAATTTGTTGAGCAGCAACAGGTGACATAGCATTTCCATATACATAGGAATATGAATTATTTCTTAATAATGAAATTATTTCTTTTTTGGAAGCAATATACCCCCCAGCAGAGGCAAAACTTTTAGAAAAAGTACCCATTAAAATATCAACATCATCAAAAGAACAATCTAATTGTTCTACTATTCCTCTCCCAGTTTTTCCTAAGCATCCAATAGAATGGGCCTCATCAATATATAAATAGAATCCATAAGCTTTTTTTAATTCAATAATTTCTTTGAGTTTACAAAATTCACCTTCCATAGAATATAATCCTTCCACAATTACTAATACTTTAGAAGGTTGTTGTCCATTTTTTAATCCATTTTTTTTCACATCTTCTAATTTAGATTTAAGATCTTTCACATCATTATGCTTAAAAATTCTTATTTCAACTGGAGATGATTTCATTCCAATAATTAAAGATGAATGGTTCAAAGTATCACTTAATATTAAGTCACCTTTAGATACTAATATAGGAATTAAAGTTGAATTAGTGGTGAAACCCATAGGAGAAACAATACAATCTTCTTTGTGAAGAAATTCTGCCAACATTTTTTCTAATTTTTTTTGTTCATCACTAATTCCAATTTCTTTAGCAAATCCTTTCATGCAACTACCACTTTTTTTTAGGGTTTCAATGATTATCGGAGTTATTTTTTCATCGTATCCCCCAAAGCCTAAATAGTTATAACTCCCGAAATTAATAGCTTCTTTATATTTTCCTGGTTTAATTACTAATTGTTTTGTGTTTTCAACGAATTTTTCTTTTCTTAAACAAACTTTGATTTTATTTGCTGCAGGCCCTTTTATAGGACGGTGGAAACAATCTAAAGAAGAGCCGTAAACTTTTCTGATATAGTAATCTTCTTTACTTTCTCCAAATAAAGGGGGCTTTATTTTGGACATACCGACCATATTTAAGAACCAATCTCTGATATCTTCTGCTTTAAAGGCTGCATTTATATAATAATATCCGTATTTTGAGTGAGATTGGATACCAATATATTTCCATAATGAACCCCAAGTTGATAGACTGATGTCATCTAATTGCTCCATTTAAATTTCAAATGAAATAAAAAAAAATTGAAGATATAAATAATATTTAAATAATTTAATTTAATTTATTTTAATGATAATAATTAATTTTATATATTGATAAAATTTTTATTTTTCAAATGGGGATTGGGGATTGGGGATTGGGGATTGGGGATTGG
>CAMUZC010000188.1 GCA_947165105.1 uncultured Lachnospiraceae bacterium
AAATAAAGTAGATAATGTAAAAGATTTAAAAAAATTAAATATAAAAGAAAAAGAAAAATTAGCTGATGAGTTACGTCAAAAAATATTAAAAATAGTTTCTGAGAATGGAGGACATCTGGCATCTAATTTAGGTGTTGTAGAACTAACAATAGCGTTACACAGCGTTTTTAATACTCCAAGGGATTCAATCATTTGGGATGTTGGACATCAAACTTATGTGCATAAAATTCTAACTGGAAGAAAAAATCAAATGAATACATTAAGAAAACTTAATGGAATTGCAGGGTTTCCAAAAACATCTGAATCTGAATATGATTGCTTTAACACAGGACATAGTTCCACATCGATTTCTGTAGCTCTTGGAATGGCAAGAGCTAATAAATTAGATGATAGAAAAAATAGGGTGATTGCTGTAATTGGTGATGGAGCTCTAACTGGAGGAATGGCTCAAGAAGCTTTAAATGATGCAGGTAGCAGTAATGCTGATGTTACAGTCATTTTAAATGATAATGAAATGAGTATTTCGAAAAATGTTGGAGGAATGACATATTTTTTAAGCAAATTAAGAACTAAAAGATTATACACAAGAACCAATGTAAAGATTAAGAATGTAATTCTAAAAATTCCTCATGTTGGTAAGCACATTGTGAGGGTTATTCAAAAAATTAAAAGAGGAATTAAGCAAATTTTTATTCCTAAAATGTATTATGAAGATTTAGGATTTACATATTTAGGACCTGTTGATGGACATGATATTGAAAAACTTGAAAGTGTTTTTAAAACTAGTAGATCCATTAGCGGACCAGTATTAATACACGTAATTACTAAAAAAGGGAAAGGATATAAGATTGCTGAAGAAAATCCAGATAAATTTCATAGTACATCAAGTTTTGATATTGCAACGGGAAAGCCTAAAAAAGAAAAGAAAATGGATTATTCAAAAGCCTTTGGAGATAAGCTTATTGAATTGGCAAAAAAAGATGAAAAAATAGTTGCAGTTTCTGCTGCAATGATTGATGGGACTGGATTGAAAGAATTTAAAAAACAATTTCCAAATAGAACTTTTGATGTAGGTATTGCAGAGCAACATGCTTTAGGAATGGCGGCAGGAATGGCAAAAAAAGGATATAAGCCTGTTGTTTCAATATATTCATCTTTTTATCAAAGAGCTTATGATCAAGTTATTCATGATATTTGTATTCAAAATTTGCCTGTTGTAATGTGTGTTGATAGAGCAGGAATTGTTGGAAATGATGGTGAAACACATCAAGGGTTGTTCGATATGGCATTTTTTGCTTTGATTCCTAATATTACAATTATGGCACCTAAGAATTTTGAAGAACTTGGTAAAATGCTCGAATTTGCTGTTAATCTAAATTCTCCTGTTGTAATTAGATATCCAAGAGGAGGAGAAGGAGAAACTAAATTTGAAGAATGTGAAGATATAAAAAATGGCAGAGCAGAAGTAATCAAAGAGGGCAAAGATTTAACAATTATTGCAATTGGAAAAATGGTTGAAAGAGCAGTTGAAGTAAGCGACTTATTAAAAGAACAAGAAATTGATTGCGAAGTGATAAATGCCAGATTTCTTAAGCCATTAGATTCATATACAATTGAGCGTTCAATAAGAAAAACAAAAAATGTTATTACAATTGAAGATGGAATTTTACATGGCGGATTGGGTACAAGTGTTATAGAACTTATTAATGAGTGTAAAATTGATGGGGCGCACGTTAAATGTTATGGGTATGATGATGTTTTTGTTCAACATGGAAGTGTTGATGAATTGGAAAAACTTCATGGATTAGATGCTAAAGATATAGCTTTAAGTGTGCAGATTTTGAGACAAATGAAAACACTTTAAGTTTTCGTGTAGGAACTTTTAATGTCGAATTTTGTCAGACGAAAAATAAAAAAATGAATTAAAACATATTGACTAATAAGAACAACTGTTCTATAATAATATTCAGATAAATGAAAAAATGAAAAACGGAGGATGACATATGGCAATTTTAATTGATGGTAAAGATCTTGCAAGAAGAATTAGAATGGGGTTAAAAAATGAAGTGGTTGAACTAAAAAACAGAGGGATTACTCCAAAGCTTGCAGTTATAATGGTTGGGGATGACAAGGCTTCAAAGGTTTATGTAAAAAATAAAAGCAAAGCTTGTGAAGAAATTGGCATAGATTATGAAGAATTTTTAATGGACGCAGATACAACAATGGAAAAATTACTAGGATTAATTGAAGAATTAAATAATAGAAAAGATATTCATGGAATTCTTTTACAAAGTCCAATACCTAAAAATTTAGATATAAATCAGGCATTTAACAGAATAGATTATAGAAAGGATGTTGATGGATTCCACCCAATTAATGTAGGAAAGCTATCTATTGGAGAAGACTGTTTTATATCATGTACACCATTTGGAGTTGTAAAAATGTTAGAAGCTTATGACATAGATGTTCAAGGAAAAAATGTTGTAATAATAGGCAGAAGCAATATTGTAGGTAAACCATTAATACAATGTATGCTTAAGAAAAATGGAACAGTTACTGTGTGTCATTCAAAAACACAAAATATTAAAGAAATCACAAAAAATGCAGATATTTTAATTGCTGCACTTGGAAAGGCAAAATTTGTTACAGAAGATATGGTAAAAGATGGGGCTGTTATCATAGATGTTGGAATAAATAGAAATGAAGAAGGAAAATTGGTAGGAGATGTAGATTTCGAAAATGTTGAGAAAAAAGCATCTTATATTACGCCTGTTCCAGGTGGAGTTGGGCCAATGACAATTGCTATGCTTATGACAAATGTTGTTAAAGCAGCAAAAGATTTGGCAGATTAATTAAATGAAATTGGGGGCTAAATAAAAATACAGCTCTCTTTTTATGTAAAAAA
>CAMUZC010000189.1 GCA_947165105.1 uncultured Lachnospiraceae bacterium
AATAATACGCATTAAAAACTAATCCCCAATTATTTTTACACTTTCAATTAAAAAAAATTTATATTTTCATATTTAAATAAATATTTATTTTATTAATTTTAAATTTGGAAAATATTTAAACAAAAAAAGAATAACAATGAAAGATTGAAAACCAATAAAAGAATATAAATAACTTTTAAGAGAGTTTCAATTTTTATATTTTTAAAGAAATAATTATTTTATGATTATATTTTTCTTATTTTATTATTTAAGCTTCTTCATTACCAGCACCTCCTTCTTCTCCTTCTCCTTCTCCTTCTTCTTCTTCTTCTCCATCAGATGATTCAACACCTACTTCTTCATAATCTTTTTCAAGAGCGGCAAGATCTTCTCTGGCTTCTTGGAATTCTCCTTCTTCCATACCTTCTCCTACAAACCAATGAACAAAAGCTCTTTTAGTATACATTAAATCGAATTTATGATCAAGTCTTGAGAAGACTTCAGCAATAGCAGTAGAATTAGAAATCATACATACAGCTCTCATAACTTTAGCAAGATCACCACCTGGAACGACAGTTGGGGGTTGGTAGTTAATACCACATTTGAATCCAGTAGGGCACCAATCAACAAATTGAATTGTTCTTTTAGTTTTAATGGTAGCAACTGAAGCATTGACATCTTTTGGTACAACATCACCTCTATACATCATACAACAAGCCATATATTTACCATGTCTTGGGTCGCATTTAGCCATCATTGAAGCTGGTTCAAAAGCAGAATTTGTAATTTCAGCAACAGATAATTGCTCATGATAGGCTTTTTCAGCGGAAATAATTGGAGCATATGATGAAAGCATAAAGTGAATACGTGGATATGGTACTAAGTTAGTTTGGAATTCAGTCATATCTACATTAAGAGCACCATCAAATCTTAATGAAGCAGTAAGAGATGAAATAACTTGAGCAATTAATCTATTAAGATTAGTATAAGTTGGTCTTTCAATATCAAGTTGTCTTCTACAAATATCATAAATAGCTTCATTATCTAGCATAACAGCAACATCTGTATGTTCTAAAAGAGAGTGAGTGGAAAGAATAGAATTATATGGTTCAACAACAGCGTTGGAAATTTGAGGTGAAGGATAAACAGTAAAACCTAATTTTGATTTTTTACCATAATCGACGGAAAGTCTTTCAAGTAATAAAGATCCAAGACCAGATCCAGTACCACCACCAACAGCATTGAAGACTAAGAAACCTTGGAGACCGGTACAGTTATCGGCTAATTTTCTAATTCTATCAAGAGCAAGATCAATAATTTCTTTTCCAATTGTGCAATATCCTCTGGCATAGTTGTTAGCAGCATCTTCTTTTCCAGAAATTAATTGTTCTGGATGGAATAATTGTCTATATGTACCAGTTCTGACTTCATCTACAACTGTAGGTTCTAAATCGAGGAAAACACTTCTTGGGACATGTTTTCCTGCACCAGTTTCAGAGAAAAATGTGTTAAAGGCATCATCTCCTCCTCCAATAGTTTTATCAGAAGGCATTTGACCATCAGGTTGGATACCATGTTCTAAGCAAAATAATTCCCAACAGGCATTACCAACTTGGATACCAGCTTGTCCAATGTGAATACATATGACTTCTCTCATTTTTATATATAGTTCTTAATTATTTATATCTTATATATTCAATAATATATTTTTTATTTATCAATATAGTTTTTTTATTTTATTCAGTTTAATTTTATTCTTTTGATATAATATTTATTAATTTATTTTTTGTTATTTTTTTAAATTATTTAAATTTTTTAATAAATAAGATATTTGAAATTATATGCATTTTCGCTTAATTGAATAATAAATCAAATAAATATATATCTGAATATATAAGATTCATAATTAATTTATATATATATAAAAAATGAGAGAAATCGTTCACGTGCAAGGAGGACAATGTGGTAACCAAATCGGAGCAAAATTCTGGGAAGTTATTTCAGATGAACATGGTATTGACCCTACTGGTACCTATCATGGTGATTCTGATTTACAACTTGAAAGAATCAATGTTTACTATAATGAAGCCACTGGAGGAAGATATGTTCCAAGAGCTATTCTTATGGATTTAGAACCAGGTACTATGGACTCTGTTAGAGCTGGCCCATATGGACAATTATTCAGACCTGATAACTTTGTTTTCGGACAAACTGGTGCTGGTAACAACTGGGCCAAAGGTCACTATACTGAAGGGGCTGAATTAATTGATTCAGTTTTAGATGTTGTCAGAAAAGAAGCTGAAGGTTGCGATTGTTTACAAGGTTTCCAAATTACTCACTCTTTAGGAGGTGGTACTGGTTCAGGTATGGGTACTCTTTTAATTTCAAAAATTAGAGAAGAATATCAAGATAGAATTATTGAAACATTTTCTGTATTCCCATCACCAAAAGTCTCAGATACTGTTGTAGAACCTTATAATGCCACTTTATCAATTCATTTACTAGTTGATTCAACTGATGAAGTCCAAGTTATTGATAATGAAGCTCTTTATGATATTTGCTTTAGAACTCTTAAACTTACAACTCCAACATATGGAGATCTTAATCATTTAGTATCTGCTGTTATGTCCGGTGTTACTTGTTCTTTAAGATTCCCAGGTCAATTAAATGCTGATTTAAGAAAATTAGCTGTTAACTTAGTACCATTTATCAGACTTCACTTCTTTATGATTGGTTTTGCTCCTTTAACTTCTAGAGGTTCACAACAATATAGAGCTTTAACTGTACCAGAATTAACTCAACAAATGTTTGATGCTAAAAATATGATGTGTGCTTCTGATCCAAGACATGGAAGATATCTTACTGCTGCTGCTATGTTCAGAGGAAGAATGTCAACTAAAGAAGTCGATGAACAAATGCTCA
>CAMUZC010000190.1 GCA_947165105.1 uncultured Lachnospiraceae bacterium
AATGAATAATTAAATAATAATATATTATTTAAATATATTATTTTATAATAATATTCTATTAATTAGTTCCGAAAAAAATGCTATTTAAATTGATGAAATGATTATAATTTAACAAATAATAATGGAAGCCAATCAACAAAACCAAGCCAATGATGCGGAAAGGAAAGCCTTCATAAATGAAATGAACAACTATGATTATCCTGCAACTCCAAAGAAAAATGGCAATTTAAGAAATGAAACCCAAGTACAGATCATATCAAACTTATTCCCAATAGAATACGTTGATTCCATTCATAAAATGTTCCTTTATTCAATAGAGATATTACCAACTATCGCCGATGATAATTACCCGTTAAAAAGAGTCATCTATCAACGTATTGAATCCCAATTACCTCCTGAATTCAAAAAAGTAATTTTCGCTGGAAATAATCTATACGCCTGCATAACGAATTCAAGTAATAAAAATCTTGCAGATATCGAGCTTTTCATTACCATAAAAGAAGAATATACTTTAAAGCTCAGACAAGTAAAAGAAATTAGTTTCACTGATTTACAAAATAATTCAGACAAAGAAGACAGAGAAATCAAGCATATTATTGAAAAATTGATCCGTTATATTATTATGAGAAATCCAAATGTGATAAAATTCAAGGATGGTACTATGATAAACAAAGATGATCAAAATATAATGCCAATCAGTGAAGGTGAAAATAGTCTAGAGAAAATATACAAAGGATATATGACCTCAGTGCAAATTACCGAAAATGGCTTTTATATGAGAATTAACGATGTCAGCAAAATTATATCAGGAAAATCCGCATATAGGAAAATAATGGAAATTCGAGACAATAATAAAGAAAAAGGCAATCTTGAATTGAGAGAATTAATTAACGAATATTTTTCTACTCATAGAACTGTCTTAGCTAAATATGGAAACTTGCGTACATATAAAATTAATACAATTAATTTCGACAAAACTCCAAATAACACCAATATAAGCATAAAAGATATTAACGGCAATACCAGCTCAGTTTCTCTTGTTAATTACTACAGAAATCAATATGGCCTCAAAATTAAAGATGAAAGTCAGCCGTTAATTGAAGTTGAAAGGATCAAAAAAGTCGGTGAAGAAGAGGAAAAAGAAATTGTGTATTTAATTCCAGAATTAGTATATCTAACAGGATTAGAAAATAGTGCGACTGGCGACAACAACACCCGTAAAAAAATTACTAGCAAAACAAAAATGAGACCAGTCGATAAAATTAATGCTATTAACAGTATCAATAAACTTATTAATTCCAGTGTCTGCAAAAAGTATAAAAATAGAGAAGGAAAAGAAATTACTCTTAAAAGTGCCAAAGAAGTCATTGATCTATATGGAATTAATATAGGAAAGAATTTGACCCTTAAAGGAAGAATATTAACTCAACCACATCTTATTTTCAATCATGGTCAAAAATTTATTATCCCTAACAATGGTAATTTCCGTTCTGAAAATCCAAATAAAGTAATGACTTTTACAAACGAGAATTTGTTTTATGTTTATGATATGAAAGAAAGAAATGATTGCGTTACTTTATTTAAAAATATTATGGTTAAATGTCGTGGTAAAAAATTCAACTTTTCCGATAATTTTAACCCCGACAATGTTGTTGGATATGGTATAAAAAGAACAAATACTTGGAATGATATATGTAGTGAACTAAAAAAAATAATTCCTAGTAATCATCAACATAAATTCGGATTCATTTTCCTATCTAGGAATTTAGAAAAGTACTACGGAGAACTCAAAAATTATTTCATTAATCAATTGTTCTTGATTACTCAATTTGGTCTTACTAAAAAGTTGGGAGATGTAAAGAGAGGAAATACTATTCAATTCAATTTGGTAGAACAATTCAATATAAAAATTGGTGGAGAAAATCATTATATTAATTTTGTCAAAGAAAATCTCATGAAAGAAAGTGATGTTTACTTGGTAATTGGGTTGAAATCGCAAGTTAATAGAAAGACCGGAAAAATTAAGTACTGCATGACATCTACAAAAAATAGGTTTTTGAATTGCATTAATACTTCTATGAAAGAATGTGATAATAATAAACAACAAAGGCAAGAATTACTTCAAAACATGTTTAAAGAAGCCATTAAATCTCTCATGAAATTTTCTCCTAAAGCTCCTAATTATATCATATTATACAGAAGAGGAGGAAATTTCATGGACAACTTGAAACTCGTCCTCGATGAAAAAGATATATTTATTAATGTTGTTAAAGAATTGGAAAGTAATGAAAAGAGTAAAGGTACCGACATGAAAATTCCTTTCTATTACATATGTTGCAATTTAAAGTCGGACATGAAATTCTTTGAATACAATGAAGGAAATAAATCTTATTTCAATCCAAAAAGCGGATTAATTATTGATGATAGTGTCACCCAAAAAAATAAATTTGAATTCTATATTCAACCTCAATTCGTTAATCAAGGTACGGCTACTCCTAGTCATTATCAAGTAATGTGTACTTATCAACATTCCGATGATATATTGAAATTGGAACAACTTGAAAAAATTACCTTTTACTTGTGTTATTATTACTTTACTTGGTCTGGAGCAATCAGAGAACCTGGTATACTAAAAATGACTGAAACTGCACTTGATTTCTCAGGTAGATGCTTTGATGAAAAAAATTTGCTCAATTATTTCTTCCCAACACCGATTTATGTTTAAAATGTGAAATGTGAAACTGATTGTGTATCTTTATGTGATTCTATTGTGTAATGTTTTGTATATTAATTACGAAGCAAAGATTCTGCTTATTTATAAATAATAATTATCATTCTTTATTGTTAATTTTTTTCATTTATTATATATTTAACAATTATTATT
>CAMUZC010000191.1 GCA_947165105.1 uncultured Lachnospiraceae bacterium
TTTTCTATAAAAGATTATTTAATAAATTTAAAAATAAATATTTAAAAATTTAAATAATAAAAAATAATAAAGAAAAAAAAGAAATTTAATCATTATTTTAAATAAAGAATAATAATATGTTTTTTAAAAATTAATATTTAAAAAATTAATATTGAGTTATATAAAAAATCAAAGAAATATAATATCAATTAAAATTCAATTAAATATAATAAGGAGAATTTTTTAGTTCTCCTTTAACTTCATGAGTAAGATTCTTGGAACTAAAGGCATTAGCAACTTCAGCATATTTAAGTGCTGCAGGAATTCTTACAGGGCCAGGCCAATTCCAATAGTAGAAGCTTTGTTTATAACTTATTTCTTCAAAATCATTAATTGTTAATTCTTCATTATCATTATGAATACATAAGAAATGAACAGGGGATGCACAACCTCTATCAATTTCAGGACATTGAAGATAAAATTCGAAAACATCAGGAGAAATAACATCTTTGTCAATGACAGTTCCCATTGGAATATTTTTATATCCTCCAGAAAATTTTTCGAAAAATTTCAAATCTGTCTTTTTGTTTACAGTGAATACAGTCAATTTAGGTTTATATTCTTTTTGGAAAGGACATTTTGATTCATCTCCACTAAAAAAGTCTAATATTTTTGGCAATTCATTTCTCATAATTTTTTCCACTTGCTTTTCATTTCCTCCTTGTCTATACATAATAATAGTAGATGGTAATTGTTCTTTATTAATATGACGGAAATATTCTAAGGCATTTCTTAATAAATTGCATAAAGTTTGATCATCCGGAGTTGATTTGGCATTAGCAAAGTCAGTGTAGAATCTATTAAATTTCCTGTTATAAGAAGCAGATAAAACATATTTTGTCCCGTCTTTTGTTTTAGAAGAATCTAATCCAATAATCATAGATGGACCTGAATCAATACCTTTACAAAATCGAAGTCTGAAAAGTTCTCCTCTAGCTTTGACTACCATTTGATTTAGAACACCACTATAATAACTCATATTTTGCTTCTTTTTACCACCTCTATTAGGATTTTCATCATGAAGCATGAATTGAGATGTAATACCACGCTCTGAATATAAATAATCTTTAATAAGAGGATATAAATTTTTAGTATTTCTATCAAGGACAACAATTACTATTTGTTTGGAAGGAACCAATTTCATATTTCTTAACTCTTCTAACAATTCTTGATTATTATAACTATTTAATTTTATTAATTCAGGCAATTTGAAGGTAATACCAAAAGAGTTGCATGCTTTGCAAAATTGGTCACAGTCGTTCTTAGCTAATTGAACAATATTATTAAAAGTGATTAAAGAGCAATTAGTATTATCAAAATTAATTCCTTGAACATCTTTCTTTTGTCTAAACCTTCCATGATTGACTTGAGGCTTTTCTGGTCTTGAATCTCCAAATTCTAATTCAGGCAAAGATAAAGTTCTAGCTTCTACTTCAACAAATCCATCTCCAAAAGTAATTCCCCATTCTTGTCTTACTTCATCAGGAGAAGGACATTCTATAGTTTTATTTTTTTTCTTTATTATCTTTTTGTTCTTTTGGTTAAGATAAGTCATTCCTTTTTCTATCTTTTTCACTTTGACATTTGGTTGAAATTTTGATTTGGCAATGATATCAGCCTTTTCTTTGTCTTCTAATTCCTCAACTCCAGTTAAATATAGTAACTCAGGAACTAAATATCTCTTTTTCTTTTCTTCAGCTTCGACTGAATCTTCATCTATAAAAAGAGGCTGATCTTCATTCTTGATATGAATATTATATTGACTTTCATAATAGTTTTTTAGAGTAATTGTTGTAGTTTTTCCTTCACCATCGACATAATTAATTGTAGTATTTTTTACATTTTTATCGTTCAAGACTTTCCCTATACGATATGCTTTATAATTTCCATATTGAGCAACAACTGTTTTTCCAGTGAAATAATCATTTATATCCCTTTGGCAAGCTTCTACAATCATATTACCCCCATATTTTTTTCCTAACTCTATCATCTTTTCATAGGCTGTTTTTCCTGTGATCATTTTATTTTTATCATTGATTCTCAAGAAAAGGCCATTTTCAGTAATACAGACAGCGGTTGAGTATCCATGCCATATTTTTGCTTTTCCATCTCTGCCAAACATTTCAACATCATTACAATCATAGAAAGACCTGTCATCGAATTTAACAATATGATTATTTGCAAGGACAACGTTTTTGACTAAAATCTCCAAGAGGCTTTTTATTTTAATATTATCTTTGCATCTTGTATTAATATTACGGCAGTCGATAATATTTTTTGTGAGAACAATTTGAATTTTGTACAAAGTTGATTCGACTGTTGTTTCTAGGACAATTTTTTCTTGCAAGTTAGAACCTACAACAAATAATGTATCACCTCCTTGAATGAATTTGGGGAAATTTTTACGAAGCTCAGGTTTTATTTGACGGATGATACTCTTTTTCAAAGGAAAATTATCTTCAGCTATTTCTGGCTCATAGTGGATAGCATATTGTCTTATTTGTCTTCTGTCTTTGTCTAGCATTATTTGCCTTAGGTTGCATATAACTTTGGACTTTTGGTCTTTGCCTTGGAGTTGGTCGTCTCTCTTTGGCTTTTTAGGGTAAATAATTTCTACTCTTTCTTTTCTTTTAGCTTCCATGTGTTTTAATTAATTATTTTTCATCTGTTGTGGACATTATATAGCTGAAAATAAAAGTGAAATTTCAGTTTATTATTTTTTTAAATCAAATAATGAATTATTTTTTACTTAGCAAAATTGTATTATAATTAGTATATTTCATTTATTCTATTATTATATAAATTTAAATTTATTTTTATTAATTGAATA
>CAMUZC010000192.1 GCA_947165105.1 uncultured Lachnospiraceae bacterium
CATATACAAAATTATAATTCAAATTTATTTTATAAAATATAAATTTCTTATAGTTTATATAATAATTATATTAAGATTTAATTAATATCATATAAAAAAATGACTTCCAATATTACCTCTTTACATGGTACATGGAATTTAAGTGGAGGAGACCATAAACTTACTACAGAAATTCCAGGTGATTTTCATTATGCTTTATTAAAAGCAGATATAATAAAAGATCCTTATGTTGGTTATAATGAACAAGATTGTCAATGGGTCGGAAGAACTGATTGGACAATCGAAAGAGAATTTGATTACACTAAATTAGATGGAACAAAAGCTATTTTAGAACTTACAGAAGCAGATACATTTTTCACAATATATTTAAATGATGAAGAAGTAGGAAAAGGCCAAGATGAATTTTCAAGACATAGATTCGATGTCACTTCCACAATAAAAGATGGAGCTAACAAAATAAAAATATTTTTCGATTCCCCAGAAAAAAAAGCTGTAGAAATAGCCAAAACTTTACCATATCCAATCCCTTGTTCCGAATATGACGTTTTTTCCCCAAATAGAAACCTTGTAAGAAAATGCCAATGTAATGCAGGATGGGATTGGGGACCGTGTCTCATGATTTCTGGTATTTATGGTCATATTCATATAGAAACTGTGGCTGATGGTATATATGAAAATGCTATGATTACCTATAAATTAGTCGATGCAGAAGCTAAAAAATGGGTGGCCACTGTAACTGCTAATTATACTTCTTATAAAACTGAAAAAAAAGATTTTACTTTTACTATCAGTGGAGAAGATATTGATGCTGCTAAAGAAACAGTTTCAGCTGATTTGAAAGAAGGAGTAAATAAAATAACAGCTGAAATAACAGTGACTAACCCTTGGGTATGGAAAACTTCTGGTGAACTGAGAGAAATTAAAAAAAAAGAAAATTTAATATATAAATTACAAGTATCACAAAAAGATTCAGTAGTTGGAGAACTTTCTTTAATTAAAAATATATGCTTTTCTTCCTTAAGAGTAGTTTGTGAAGATGATGAAATTGGAAGAAGTCTCTATTTCGAAAATAATGGAAGAAAAATATTCGCCAAAGGATCAAATTGGATTCCTTGTGATACAATGGCATCAAGAATGACAGAAGAAAGATATAAAAATTTACTACAATCAGCTGTCGATGCTAATCAAAATATTCTCAGAGTATGGGGAGGTGGAATTTATGAAAAAGAAATATTTTATGATACATGCGATAAATTAGGAATAATCATATATCATGATATGATGTTCGCCTGTTCAACATATCCCTCAACTAAAGAATTTTTAGATGAAGTCAGAAAAGAATTAGATTATCAAATTCCTAGACTCCAATCTCATGCATGTATAGGTCTTTATGCAGGAAATAACGAAGATTTTGGTGCTATTAACTGGTATGAAGAATCCAAAAATAATAGAACTGTTTATATAATGGACTATGATCGTTTAAACAATGGTGTTGTTGGTGCTAAAATAAAAGAATTAGATCCATCAAGATTATTCTGGCCTAGTTCACCAAGTTCAGGACCAGATGATTATGGTGACAATTGGCATTCAGATAATAGAGGTGATATGCATTATTGGAGTGTATGGCACGAAAAAATGAGTTTTGATGCTTATTTGCAAATTAAACCAAGATTTGTCTCTGAATTTGGGTATGAATCTTTCCCTTCAATGGATACCATTAGAACTTTCGCCGAAGAAAAAGATTATAATTTCACTAGTAAATTAATGGAATATCACCAAAGATCCCCTATAGGTAATTCAATAATTTTAGAAAATTTCAGTAGATATTACAGATTCCCCGAAGGATTTAAGCAAATGGTTTACTTAAGTCAAGTACAACAAGCCACAGCAATTAAAACAGCAGTAGAATGGTGGAGATCATTAAAACCAAATTGTTTAGGATCTATCTATTGGCAATTAAATGATATATGGCCTGGACCATCATGGTCTTCTTTGGAATATTCAGGTAAATGGAAGTTATTAATGTATGCTTCTAAAAAATTTTATGAAGATATTTATTTATCTTTCTTCCCTAAAGATAATAAAATCTATGCTTATTTATGTAATGACACATCTCAAGATTTACATTATGAATTAACTGTCAAATTTTTAAAATTCGATGGGTCTGAATATAAAAAAGAAGAAACAGTTAAGGGCTCGATAACTGGAGATGGTAACAAAGAGATATATTCTGATGATATTTCAACAAAAGATGCTACCGAATATTTCATTTATGGAGAAGTAACTGTTACTAATATTGATGGAGATAAATGTATTAGAGATGGAACTGTATTCCCTGGTCTTTATAAACATTGTGATCTTGCTGATGCAAAAATAAGTTGTGAATTGGCTAAAAAAAATAATGTATTTGAAATTACTGTTAAATCTGATTATCCTGCATTCTTTGTTTCTTTTGATACTGAAGGATTAAAAGGTAAATTTAGTGAAAATATGTTCACTTTATTGCCTAATGTCGCTAAAACTGTTACTTATACTCCTGATGGTGATATGACTGAAGAAGAATTAAAGAAAGGGTTAACAATATATGATCTTAGACACACTTATTAAATAATTTTATGATTTAATAATTAAATTGAATTATTTTATCAGTGTAAAAATTATTAAAAGTCAAATAAGATTTTATGGATTCATTTTAAATTTAAATTATATTTGTGTTGATAAAGAAACAAGTATTTAATTTATTTATATTTAATTGTTTATTAATTTATTTTTTCATTTAATTAATTTTTTTAAAAATTGAATTTTTATAGAAAACCATTGGGGATTGGGGATTGGGGATTGGGGATTGGGGATTGGGGATTGGGGATT
>CAMUZC010000193.1 GCA_947165105.1 uncultured Lachnospiraceae bacterium
ATCCCCAATCCCCAATCCCCAATCCCCATTTTATTTACTTGTTTATTATTAGTGTTTTTATTTTTTATTTTAAAAATAATATCATTTAAATAAAGCAAATAATTATTTTTAACCTTATAATTAATTAATTGGCTTTAGTATATTCATAATCTTCAACTAATTCATTAGCTCTTTTCTTTCTTTGTTTTTTAGAGGGATTCATGAAATATAAACCAATAACTAAAGCTAATAAGAAGCAAATTATGGAAGCATATATTATCTGCATTGAATTAGTTTTTGCTTGTTTATTATCATCTAAGCAAACTCCTAAATTTTCTTTTTCCATATCGAAATAAAGTTTTTCTTTTCTTAAGAAAGGAAGACCCAATTCCCATGTAGTTTCAACAGGTGCATATAAATCAAATACAACTAAGAATAAGTAATTATTATTTTTTGAATCAAAAACAAATAAGTCTTTTCCTTCTAAGACAAAAGTATGATCTAATTCATCTGAATAAAATTCCAATTTTGGGAATTTATCAACATCTAAATCTTTACTGCATAAAACAAATTTATATTTATGAGATGAGAGGAGTTTGCATTGATCTCTAACTCCAGGTAAATTTAAAAATTCTCTATTTAATACAGGTAAAAATTTATGAGGTGCAGTAATGAAATTACTTTCGACTTTAATTGAACTTAAAGCAGAAAAACTGGAAACACTGGTATGATTGAAATTGATTTGTTTGAAATTAATACCCCATGTTTTATCAACTTTTCTATTAGTATAATAAGTATGTAATAATTCATGAGCATAATGTGAACCATATTCACCATCGAATGATTCTTCATATAATTTATTAAGTTGCTCGTTATCTTGAGAAACTCTTTTTGCAGCATTATCATCAATGGAGTATGTTGCTTCAAGTCTTTGTTCAACACCTTTTTTACCTTTGGCTTTTGGTGAACCACCTCCCATAGCACATCCACCTGGGCAAGCCATAACTTCAAGGAAATGAATAGTTTCAAATCCAGGTTCTTTATTCTTAATTTTATCAAGTAATTCCATTGCATTTTTAATACCATGTGCAACAGCAACATTTACTTTAACTCCATTTATATCAACTGATGCAACTTTAATTCCATCATTAGTACCTCTTACAGCTTTTAATTCCATTGGTACCATATCTTTTCCTGTGATGAATTTATATGCGGAACGTACGGCTGCTTCCATGACTCCTCCAGTAGCACAGAAAATGGCTCCACCTCCAGTGAATTCAGAATAAATTGTATCTAAAGGAGTTTCTTCTAAATTTTTAAAATCAATTTTTGCATCTTTTATCATTTGAGCCAATTCACGACTTGTTATTACGTTATCAGTTTCATCGGAAAATTGTGGTCTTCTAATTTCATCTTTTTTAGCAGTACAAGGCATTATGGCTACATTGTAAATTCTACTTCTTTCAACTCCGATTTTTTTTGGGAAAACATTTTTAATAACAGAAGAAAGCATAGCTAAAGGTGATCTACATGAAGAAAGATGAGGGATTAAATCAGGTCTGCTTTTTTCGATATAATTAACCCAGGCTGGGCAACATGAAGTGAACATGGGTAAAACAGCATCAGGATCACTTAATCTATGAACTAATTCTGTAGCTTCTTCAACAATAGTCATATCAGCTGAGAAATTCGTATCAAAAATATAATCGAATCCAAGCTTTTTAAGTGCGGTTACAATTTTACCAGTAGAAATTTGTCCTGCAGGGACTCCAAGAGCTTCGGCCATATTAATTCTGATAGCGGGGGCAAATTGACATACGACAATTTTTCCTTTTTTATCTTTTAATACATTAGAAACTTCATCTGTTTCAAAATGTTCTGTGATAGCTTTCTTAGGACATGCTAAAGAACATTGTCCACAAGAGATACAATTAGTATCAGATAATAATTTTCCTGAAGCTGTGTGAGCTTTTCCTTTTTTTTCACATTCTAAAACATCTTGGCCGGCGATGTTAGAACAAGCCCTAACACATGAAGTACATCCAATACAATTATCCATATTGAATTGTATAGCAAAAGAAGAATCATCATACATAGGGATTTCTTTATTTTTTATTACTTGTAAAACAGGAGTAGTTTTTACATTTTTAGAATATTTTTTAGGGGATACATTATAAGGGTAATCACCGACTACAACTTTACCTCTTAATCCTAAGTATTCATCAAGTGTTGGTACTTTGCAAGTTGATTTAATGTCATCAAATTCAAAATAAAAAGCTTTTTTATCTGCAACTTTGTTTTTTACTAATTGATCGAGTAATTTTTTATCATTTTTGGCTTCTAAATCTCCCAAAGATAATCCTAAAATACCATTTGATTCTTTATTTAAGGGTTCATCTAAAATTTTATCAGTGGCTGTATATTCTAAGTCAAAGGTTTTATCAACAAGTGAAGCTTTATCTTTTTTGGCCTCTTCTCCAGTGTGTATGGGGGCGTCATTTGATTTAGGCTTTTCATTCACAACATAGACATTTTCGGTGCTTAATTCTACTTGAAGAGGGAGGGATTTAGAACCCAATTTGAGATCGGCTAAGTATTGAGTTCTGTCGATATCATCTATCATTGCATCTGATTTTTTTAAATTTTCATAAGCTGAAGATGATTTGTATAATTGGATTTCAATTGGTGTCGCTAATGATAAAGATAACAAAGTTATCAAAAATATAGCTCGGATTTTCATAATTAAATAATAATTATAATATTAAATAATTAAATATTAATTTTTTTATTTTATTTTTTGCAATAATGAAATAAATTAATTTATTTTATTTAAAAATTAAAAAATGGGGATTGGGGATTGGGGATTGGGGATTGGGGATTGGG
>CAMUZC010000194.1 GCA_947165105.1 uncultured Lachnospiraceae bacterium
ATTAATCAACTTTAATATTTCCACTTGAAGTTTTAATTTTTAAAACAATATCACTTTTTCTATCGCTTCTATTTACTTTAACATCACCACTACTTACTTCAGTTTCAACATAGCAATTGCTTTCATTATTTCTAATAGTAATATTTCCACTTGAAGCAGTTATTTTTGAATTTTCATTTATTTTTAATCTATTAATATATACTTCTCCACTTGAAACTCTAATATCAGCTTTTTGATTAATTTCATCTATTTTAATATCTCCACTACTTGTTGATATATCAACATCACCAGTCTTTTCTAATTTTACTTCACCGCTTCCTGTTGTAATTCTAACTTTATTATTAGATAAATCTGTTTCAGATTTTGTATTTCCGCTTCCAAGTTTTAATTCAAATTCACCTATATAAGTCTTTGGAACATATATTACTACTTTTTTGTTTACAATATTAAAGAAGCGAAATTCTGTTCTTCCAGTGTCATTAAATATTATTTTTTTATCTTTATATTCGATTCTAACATTATTATCTTTATTACTGTAATACTCAACTAATATTTTATCATTAGAACTTTCTTTTATTTCTATATCAGCACTACCTACTTTTATATCTATCTTTTCTACTGAATCAACTTCAACTTCATAACTATCAATTAAGTTCAAATTTACTTTTCCCCAATTGTTTTTAATTAAAAATACCATTGTAATTGCAAGTGCAATACAAATTATTGATAATATACATATTAAAAAAATCTTAATTCCCTTGCTCATCTTTTATTTCCTCCTTTTCTTCATCTTTTTCTTCATCATCTTTTACACTAAATAATAATTTAATTATAGTATCAACAGAAGCCATAATTATGAATATTATCCATGTAATATGCCAAGCATTAGTTATAAAGCTTACTAAAAAATATAATACAACACAAAGTGTATTAACTACTTCAATAACTAATTTAGTTTGTAAGTTATCATTTTTTTCTTTTTTTCTTTTTTTACCATACATAATAGAATTATATATAATTAATCCTGTTGCTATTGCTATAAAAGTAAAAAATGCACATACTCCAACTACTGGTTGATTAAATCCTGCTGCAAATAATATTAGCGCAGTTAATGAAAAAATATATAAACCTATTGATATAGCTAAATTTCTAGCATAATTAGTTTTAATATTCATTTCTTTTGCTGCTACAATATCTTTGTTTCCTGTTAATAATTCATCAGTTGTAATATTAAAGTATTTACATAATGAAACTATTTTATCAAAATCAGGCATTGATTGATTTGTTTCCCATTTTGAAATACTTTGTCTTGATACATTAAGTTCATTTGCAAGATCTTCTTGTGATAAATTTCTTTCCTTTCTTAAATTTAACAATCTTTCTCCAATTGTCATTTTATACACCTCCTACGATTATAATTTTAACTCTTTTTATCGGTTGCGCGCAATATAGTTGACTTGGAAATTTGTCAACAGTTGGTTGCAATGCTTAAAAATAGGGATAATTGGCGTTATCAATTATCCCTATTTTTTTACAGATTTCTATTTTATATTTTTTTACTTGTCATAGACAGAAGCATGATATACAGTTCCTTTTTTAATTACCAATATTGGTGTACCTTCTTCAATTCTATCATAATCTGCTTTAGTAGTTTGAATACGTGAGCATATTAGCTTTTCAGGGCCATCATCATTAATTACACTTACATAATATATCTTATTATTGCCTATTCTACCATTAGTCCTAGCATAGTCCCAGTTTTTCCAAACTGCTTTTCCAAATGCAACTTTTGGTTTGCTTGTTATTGTAGATATTAAAAGATATAACAATACCGCTGTAATTAGTAATATTACTATTCCTAACACTGTATTTTCTGTTATAAAAGCTAGTAAAGAACTTGCTCCAAAAGCTATAGTTGCTATTGCTATAATGAGCAACTTTTGATTTCCTATTTCTTTGGCAATTTTCTCTTGTTCTTCATTTTCAATATCATGATATTCAAATTGTGATGGAAGCACTGATTTGTAACCAACATATTTTGCTGGTAATTCATTCAACTTCTGTAAATTTAATAAATTTTCGTTTATTTGATCAAATCTATTCATCTTTAAAACCTCCTCAATTCATTACCTAAAATTACATATTTAACATTGTTTGATAAACTTCTGGACTAATAGAAGTCATTAATATCATAACAACACTAGCCATTTCTATAAGTGTATGTCCTATCATAATAGGTACTGGATTTTTATGTTTATGATAATACCAACATAAAATTATAGTTAATGGTAAGAAAGATAAAAATCTATATATTATAAATTTTCCATCAAATAATGTTGGAATAAATGAATGTTGTAATGCATAAAAGAATGCTGGTATTAATATAGCCATATATTTATTTTTGAAACTATTAACTCCACATCCTAAATATAATCCATCTTCTGCAAATGGAACTGTTAAAGGTAAAATAATAAAATTAATAATCGCTAAAATTAATGATATTGGTGCTATCATCATAGGAGCAGCATATGGAAATTTTCCATAACAAATAAATCCTGCTAAATACATTCCAAAAGTTCCTACAAATAAAACTACTAAAGATATAATTATGACTTGTTTTATTTTTGTTTTTCCTTTTTCATAATTAATTAACTTTGAATAACTAATATTCATTTTATTTGATACAAATACTAATAATAAAATTGTTATAATATTAACAATAGTCGCTACTATACTCCACCAGTTACTAATATCACTTATATTTTTATTAACAATTAAAGAACCAATAACAAAAAATAATATAAACATTATAGATCGAATTGGTAGTAAATATTTTAAATTTTCTTTTTTCATTTTT
>CAMUZC010000195.1 GCA_947165105.1 uncultured Lachnospiraceae bacterium
TTTTTCCTAAATTTTTCCTACATAAAAAAAGCAGGTATTTCTACCCACTTTGTTCACAATCTCAAAATCTTACGAACTCTTTAATCATTAAGGTATTCGCAATAGCAATCTATTGCGAACAGATTAATATATAACTAATTTCCTAAATTAATAATTTGATCTTGATACAACTTATTGTTTAATAACTCAGGATTTTCTCCTATAAATGCTTTAGATGCTTCTCCATCATTTTGTAATTGCCACATAAACCATGCAGTAACATATCCGTCTGCATAATAAAGCATTTCGCCATGATCACAATCATTTCTTCTTGCGAGCACCTTTGTTACATCATTTGATATATTATCATATGTTTTCTTCATACTATCTAATGGAGAAATATTAGAATCAGTTGCTCCAGTTGAAGAAATCATTAATGAATTTGCTTTAATAAGTGATGAATCTGAATCCCACAAGAAAGCTTTTGCCATATCAGTTTCTGTTGAACTTAATAACACTGCTGCTTTTATCATATCAGAATGTGGGTGAATTGTAATACCATTTATTACTCCAATTCCTCCTTGAGAATGTCCAGTCACTCCTATATTATCAAAATCAATATGACCTTTTAGTGGACTTTCATCATCATTTGATTCATAAACATCTACAAGTTGTAAATACCTAATTGATAATTCTACACCTTCTCCATAGAATGAATTACTTTCTTCATTTGCAATGGTAATAAATCCCCATGAAGCTAAATGTTTTTGAAGAGCAGGATATTTTGTAGCGGGAGTTCCAGTTCCATTAAGAAATATCACGACTGGTACTTTACCCATTTCATCAATATTTTTTGGATAGTACACTTCAAATTTTTCTAATGAAGAAAATGTAACACTTTCCAAATGTTCTACTTCATATCCCCCTATAGCTAAATATTTTGCTTCTATATCTCCACCAGTTTGAACTTTTTTTACATAATCATCAGGTACAGAAGGTATTTTACTTAATATTTTTATTAAGAGTATTATTAAAACAATAATTATTAATAATATAATTCCTATAATTTTTAATACTTTTTTCATAATTAACTCCTATTTTTCTACTGGCATATATTTAGCTAAATATTCATCAATAGCTTCCATCCATTGTTTTACTACTTTATCATCATTTTGAAGTCCATGACCTGAATGTGGTAATTCAAAATATTTAAAATCAATGTTATTATCTTCTAATGCCTTTTTTAATCTTAAAGATCCTTTATATGGTTGGACTCTATCATATTTACCATAAGCAACTACTGTCGGAACAGAATTTTCATCTATCCAAGCATAAGCTGATACTGGTTTCATTAATTCTTGATATGAACCATTTTTTATCATATCTGTAGTTATTTCAACTCCACCCATAACACTAAACAATCCAGCAGCTGCTTCAATTGCTTCATCTGCATCTTTATCTAATCCATAATTATCCCAATCTTCTCTAAAAAAACTCGATGGTCCTACTGCTCCAAAAGTAAATACTACTGGAACAGGAGAATCTTTTGCATCTCTATAAGCATATATCATAGCTAGACAATGTCCTGCTGATCCACCTGCCATTGTTAACTTATCAATATTGTATCCATGTTTTTTTGCTTCTTCTATTACAACTGGAATTGCACTTTTTATTTCATTTGACTGAGATAAAATACTTTTATCGTTATCTTCTGTTCTTAATGTGTAATTGATTCCTGCTGCTACATATCCTTTTGAAGTTAACCATGCTAACATATCCTCATCATCTTTTTTATCACCAGATGTAAATCCACCAGCATGAAGATATACAACCAATCCATAATTTTCTTTTGTATTATCTTTTGGTAAATACAAATCAAATTTATTTGCTTCTCCTGAATCATATGATACATCTGATATTCTTGTTCCAATCTCATCAGACCATTTTACTGAATATTCTTTTTTCCACGATGGCTGAATAGCAAATTTACTAATAATTCCAAGTATGAAAGTTAATACAAATATGAATATACATAAACCCACAAATTTACCTTTTTTCATAGAAAATTACCTCCAAATAAAGTTCCACCTAGAAGTAAATTCATAAGTGCTCTAACTGCTAATCTACCTAGACAAATTCCAAAAACTGCAACAATACCAAGAATAACATATCTTTTTGTAGTCATTTAAATACCTCCTTATTGACTTGTTCAAAAATAAGTGTTACATTTATAACATCTTAATTATATTATATAATTTTTGTTTTAACAATATCTACGCAAGCAAGTGTTAGAAAAAGAGGTGTTTTATAACAATGGAATTACAAAGTGATAGATCTAAAAAAGATATAGCAGATGCCTTAATATCTCTGATGAAAAAGAAAGATTTTAATAAGATTACAAACAAAGATATTACAAATCGTGCTGGATTATCTCATATTACTATATATCGTAACTTCAATAATAAAGATGAAATAGTAAAATATTATTTAGATGAACTAACTGATGAATTTATCAAAACAAGTAAAATATTATTTGATCCAAATGATTTTACTAATTATTTAATTAAATTATTTACTCATTTAGAAAAAAACAAAGATATTGGAATTCTTCTATATAAAGCAAATATGATTCACCATTTAAAAGATGAATTTGATAGAATATTTTTAAATAAAGCAAATTCACTAAATGAAGAATTCACATATTCATTCATATCAGGTGGATTATATAATATCTATTATTATTGGATTAAAAATGGTTGTAAAGAATCTCCACAAGAATTGGCAGAAATGTTTAAAGATTTTTACATATTAAAAGGAAAATAGTTTTATCATTTCTATTTTTCTTTTTTGTTTCGCCTTATATCCATATTG
>CAMUZC010000196.1 GCA_947165105.1 uncultured Lachnospiraceae bacterium
GATAATAAAATAATAAATAAATAATTAATTAGTTAAATAATAATATCACAGAAAAGAAACATTTCTTTTAAATATAAGTTGGATTAACAAACGTTTGTTCAGGTAAACACAATTTATTACCTAAATGTCTAGAAAAGAAATCCATAGCAGTAGTTGCTAATTTTAATGCTCCAGGTACTCGAACAGCTCCTGCCCAAGTCCAATAATAAAAACTCAAATAAAAACTAAGTAACTGAAGTTCTTCTAATTTTAAATTATTTTCATCATTATTAGGATCTCTATCTTCATATAATACTTGATAATGACATGGTGTAGCAGTACCTTGATTAACATATTGTGGTTGAATATAAAATTCATATTTATCTTTTTGTGTTACTGCAGAATCAACACATAAACCACTTTTTGGATTAGCATATCTACCATTTCCATTTTCAAAAAATTTCAAATCCCCTTTCAAATTGCAACAAACATAAATAAATTTAGGATTAAATTTTTTACTTACATCAGCCGCTTTTTTCTCATTAAGAAATTTAGTAAACATCGGTACTTCAATTTCAGCCAATTTCTTATTTTGGATATAATTACCACCTTGTCTATATAGAATTATGTAATCAGGGGGATGGGGAGCATTTTTTAGGCCATCGAGAGCAGATTTCATCAATTCTTCTATTGCTTTTTCTTTTTCCTCTTTCACATTTTTGCATTTTTTAAATGTGGTGATCATTTTGTTCAAATTTGAATTAGTAGTAGAAGTTAAGGAATAATTAGTTTCGCCATTTATTTGTCTTACTTCCAGACCTAAGACTAAATATACTTTTCCGGGCTTGATAATATTTTCACCATAGAAATCTATAAAAAAGTTTGTTCCTCCCATTTTTATATTTATTTGTTCTACTATATTAAACATGATTGAACCGGCTCTTTTTGGATCTTGTAATTTTTTAGAAATGACAAATTGAGTAGCGATTTGACATGTGTTTATAAAGTATTCTTTCAATTGAGAATAGAATTTTTCTAATTGGGGTGAAAGAAATACCACAACCATTTCTATATGTTGTTTATGATTTTCAATGAGATTTAATTGTCTTTTGATATCATTCCAAGAAGAATAATTGTTTAAAGTGACACCATGTATACCTGTTAAATTTTGATCAAATTTAATATTTAATCCTTTCATTCTCCCTTTTGCTAGTAACCCTTTTAAAGAAGCTCTGATATCAGATTTATCTCTCTTATCATAAACAAAAGCGAAATTAGATTGGGATATTTGTGCTCCATTAACAGTGTTTCCAGATCTGAAATTACCATTATTTGGCCTAATTATATTATTTTTTGCATATTTTAATTTAGGCTGAGGCAATAACCTTCCTTTAATAGTTAAATTTTCCCCTAAATTAATACCCCATTCTTTTGATATTTGATTTGAAGATTTACTTGTATAGGAATTACCATCTTTCCCTTTGTATCCTTTGGCTTCATTACTAAATATCATATTTCTAATTTTTCCAATTTCTTCAATTTTTTTATTGGGGTCAATTTTTGTCTTGGAAATAATATTTCTTCTTTTATCAGTACTGTCATTTGATGTATCAGTTCCAGTTGCAAAGACTAATTCAGGTACTAAATATATCACTTGCTCCTTATCATTTATTTTTTCATTTTCTTTGCTGGGAAGTGCTTTTTTTTGTGTTTTATTTTTGGTTTCCACAATTAATAATGGTTGGTCTGGGTCTGAAAGGGTGATAGAATATTGATTTTGATAATAATCTAAAATAGACACAGTTTTCATTTGGCCATTTTTCTCTTTCACATTAAAACTAGTTTTAGCAGGGCTGGCATCAAAATCAATTTGTTTTATACGATAGGCACGGAAAGATCCATAAGTAGTGAGTACAGTTTTATGGGTGGAAAAATAATCTTCGATAAGCTTCCTTTTTTCAGACTCGGGTAATCCTTGATTTTCATTTTTTATCCTAATGATAATATCATATACTGTCGTTTCCATAACATGTTTATTAACATTTGACACAAGTAAAAAAAGTCCATTTTCTGTAATTTGGGCTGAGGTATAAAAACCTTTGTAAATTGTTTCTTTTGATTTATTATTGGGGTCAGGATCTAACATATTTTTATCACCTAATTTGACTATAGTTCTATCATCACCGAATTTTATTGTGTTTCTGTTTTTGAGCATTATATCTTTGATGACTTTTTCGAAGAAACTTTTTTTCTTTTGATTAACTCCGTCAAAATCGGTGATAGTGCTTAGGTCCATATCTCCTACTTTTGAAAATTTCACATTGTATTCGACACCTTTTACAAGGGCTTGAATATTGACAAAATCAGGGGGATTTTCACTACTAGCGAATAAATTATAACCGGAAAAACATCTTTGTGTAAAGTGGTTGGATAGTTCTACATCAATTTGTCTTTGGATGATGGCATAAAGAGAGTAGTTGTTTCTATCTAATTCTGGTTCGAGAGCTACACTGTAGAGACATAATTTTTGATTGTTTTGAGAAATCTGAAGTTTGAGGAGGTTTGTGGTCAAGTCTACAATTGGATCATGGTTTCTAATTGATTCGTTTCTTTGAGGGAGAGATGGAATGATTAAATGAGTCCTTGCTTTAGATTTTTGGTTTTGTTGTTCAACTTGCATTGTAATATTATTTTTTATTCTAATTTGATCTGTTTATATAGTTTTTTCTCAGTTGGACAATTTCAAATATTTATTATTACAAACTACATTTAATTAAATTTATTATAAAAAATATTAGTTAAATTTTAAATTAAATATATAAAATTAATTTCTGAAACATTCATGGGGATTGGGGATTGGGGATTGGGGA
>CAMUZC010000197.1 GCA_947165105.1 uncultured Lachnospiraceae bacterium
TTTTAACTGCTTCATCAAAATTCTGGCGTTTTTTCTTACATCTTTTCTTAGTATTATCAATATAGATTTCTTCGCCTGTAAGTTCATTTGTAAAGATAAAATCATCAGAAATTTCTGGGAAAAGTTCCTTTATAAGTTCTTCATTAATATCATTTACGTTTATATTCATATCATTAAACTCCTTTCAAATTTTTCTTGATAATATAAGTATGATTTTTAGAAAAGTACCACAATAAAAAAAAACACCCTTTCAGGTGTTTTCTTATATCATAAATTTTTGTATTGTTTCTTCATTCTTTCGTGCATTATTTTTTGCAGTGCTGACATCTGTTTAAAATCAAACTTGTCAGGAAATTTGTTGCCATATATAGGACTAAGTGACGACATCATTCTATGAAGCATAAGAAGGGAAAGTTTTAATCCATCTGTATCTTCTGGAAGGTCTGGTTCCATTTTTGCTATGTACAAAAGTTCTTCATAATCATCTGCAAAACCTATTTCATTAAGTGAATAATCCCTTCTACTATTTCTAATGTAATTTTCGTGCATAATTTCTGTAAAAAATTCTTCAAGAATAGCGTGTAAAGTATTTATCATTGTAGTTGTAGTTGGCATAATAAACCCCTTTCTAATATGTATCACAGTAGATGATATAATAAAAATTTTAACTGTACCAGCGTAGGTGATATAAAAAATTTGCTGTATATAAATATTGTATCATAGTAGGTGATATAAAAGTAGTATTGAAAAAGTAAGTGAAAGTTTTACTTCGTGGGATGCACGTTATACCGAGTAAACTCGGAACGTGCCCTGTCTGGGGACGCTTGCCAGCGGGGCAAAAATAGGCAGATAAACCTGCTCTATTTTTTCATTTTCTAATACTTTGCATAAAATTTTTTACATTTTTCCTAAATCATTCATATTATAACCAAAGAAAATAAAAAAGGAAGGTTATAATTATGAATTTGAAAAATATAATATTTTATGTAATGTGCATTCTACTATTTTATTTTGTCACAGGTTACAAAATTGCAATGGTATCAGGTCATTCAATGGAACCAACATTGACTGACGGCGAATTTTGCATTTTGCAAACCCGCTGCACATTAGAAGACGGCGATATTATTGTGATAGATACAACAGACGAACCTAATATCCCCGTTTCCAGTATTATAAAACGATATATCGCAACTCAAAGCAGCAGTGATGAAATATATGTCTTGGGCGATAATAGAAGTCATTCTTATGATAGCAGAAAATTTGGAAGGTTAAAAAGAAAGAACGTTGTAGGTAAAATTATTTTAACATTCTAAAAATACTCCTACCGTACTCCTGTGATACTCCTAATATTTTTAAAATACGCCTAAACTTCAAAAATGGCAAAAACAAAAGCCCGCATAAAAAGCGGGCTTTCATAAAAATCAATTTTCTGTTTATTATCTCTTTGATAACTGTGAATTATAGTAATTATCTGACAATTCGCCAATAATACTCCTATTATACTCCTACAATTTTTCTGGTGCTGGAATCAAATTAATAGTTTCAATTAACTTGCTTGTATCTACTTTTGTATAAACCCTTTCAGTTAAATTCAAAGCACCTGAATGTCCTAAAATAAGTTTGTGATACATTGAATCAGCCCCGTAATCTTTTAAAAGCGTTGAACAAGTTTTTCTTGTTGCGTGTGGTGTCAAATCTTCTGACCAGTTTTTTAAACTAACAAGTTGGTCCCAATAACTATCCCTAAAATTTGCATAAGAATATTTTGTTTTTGTTCTTTCGCAAGTTAATAGGTAAGTATTATTTTCGTTAAAAAATTCCTGATAAATTTCCACAAAATTTTCGTGAATTGGTACTGTCCTGATACCATTCTCCGTTTTAGAATCAATAATGTTAAAATAGCGGTCACTTATAAAAACATTTTCATTTTTTAAACTTAAAAATTCTTCTATTCTGCAACCGTTATAAATAAGCATTAACATAATTTTTATAGCAATCTGTGCTTCTTTGTTTCCATTACCTGTCTTGTAATCTTTCCAAAGTGTTTTTATTTGGTCTTTTGTAAATGTAACCAGTTCTTTCTTCTTCCTTGAACTTCCTATGTCTATATTTGGAATGAAATTAGCAGCAACAATTTTGTTATTTATTGCATAGTCATATAACTGGCTTATATCGCCCCTGACTTTCCTTAAACTATCATAGCCAACTTCTGTTCTTAACTTGTTAAACATATCTTGAAAATCTTTAAAAAGCAAATCTACAAAAATACTGTTTTTGATTCTGTCAGAAATTTTAGTGTAAGAATATCTGTAACCTTTTTTAGTTGATTCCGAAAGTGATTCATCACCCAGTTTAGTTTCAACCCATTCATTCCAAAGGTCACAAAACTTAACATTTAAATAATTAACGTCATAATGATTTTCGTGATACTTGTTCAAAGCATTTAATGCTTCTGTTTTTGTTGCAAAATATCCCAAACTTTTTCTATGCTGTTTTCCGTCACTATCTATAACACTAATACGAACGTGATAAGGCTTCCGCAAATTTTTGCGTTTTAATTTGATAATGGAACCGTAACCGTTAGGATTCTTCATATATTCACCTCCTAACGCAATTTTAACTCATAAAAAGACATAAAAAAAGAAGGCTTTTGCCTTCTTAAATCATTTCATTCAACTTATCTGCTATTTCTTTAAAATAGTCTTCCATATCTTTTTGACATTTATCAATCATTTCTTCGTTATAGTCTTCTAAAATTTTCTTTGATAATCTATCTGTCCAAATCTTTCTTGCATTTCCAACTTTTTTATAGGCTTCAAGATTATCACCAGGTTCTTCACC
>CAMUZC010000198.1 GCA_947165105.1 uncultured Lachnospiraceae bacterium
ATAAAAAATAATAAAAAAATATGAAATAATAAATGAAAATAATATGTTTTTTTAAAATATTTTATTATATTTTAATAATTCTTTTATTATAAATTATCAAGTGTTTTAAGTTTATTTATTTATTTTATTTTTAAAGATACTAATATATTTTATGCTTTATCAATATAATCAGCTAGAACAGGTAATTCTTGTTTAAGACCTTTTCTTTTTCTGATATCCATAGTAATTTGGTAAGCTTTAGATTTAACATCAAATGGATCTTGGTTGATTAAATCCCAATGAGCAAATGTGCATTGAGGGAATGCTTGACCTGAAGTAAGAGATCTTAAATGTGCAGTAAATCCAAATGATTCAGATACAGGTAAATAAGCTTTGACTTCTAATAAAGGAGTACCTTGAACAGATTCTTCGTTAAATACAACTCCTCTTCTTTGGGAGAAGCATTGATAGACACCACTCATAACATCTGATGGAGTAGCAATATTACATAAATAAATGGGTTCTTGATATCTAGGGGTAGCAGTCATTTCAGCTGCATAGTAAACTCTTCTAGCAGTAGGAATAATTTGTCCACCTCCTCTATGGATAGCATCATTATGTAATTCGACATCTTGAATTCCGAATCTTACACCTCTTAAGGTTTCTTCAGCTAAAACACCTTCTTTTGTAACATTTTGGAATGCACCTTCCATTGAATCTCTAATTTCGTTCAAGTATTGAACAGCTTTGGTTTGATCAATTAAGAAGTTTGGACCACTTTGGTCAGGACCAAATACCCATAATTTTTTAGCATCATGTTGATCCCATTGATATTTATCAATTAAAGTTCTTGCAGTAGTTTTGTTATCATCAGCAGCTTTGATAGTACCATTTTCAATTTCTAATACTAAATCTTCAGCTAAAGGTTCAGCAATAACATATAATCTGTTATGTTTATTTGGGGATTTTGCTAAACAAATTTGGGATGATTTTGCAGTAACAGTTTCTTTATATGGGACAACTGGGTCTGATTTAGTGATTTCAACTTTGGCATAATCTTCTACTAAATCTTTAAGACAAATTTCTAAATGTAATTCACCACATCCGCAAATGATATGTTCAGTTTCAGTGTTGATGACTTGGACTAAAGGATCAGCTTTGGACATTTTAATTAATCCAGATACTAATTTTGGTAAATCAGCGGGATTTTTGGCGTTGACAGCAACACGGACGACAGGAGATACGGAGTATTTCATGGATCTAATTGTGCAAGCAGCAGCTGAAGTTGAAATTGTACCTTGTTTTAAAATAGCTTCATCGACACCAACTAAAGAGCAAGTATTACCACATGGGACATCAACGACATCTTCGGCTTTTCTTCCCATCATAAGGACAACTCTTTGAATTGTTTTAATATGAAGATCAACTTGTTTTCCTGGTTTATAATTGGGTCCTAAGATTCTTACTTTTTCTCCTTGTTTAACTTTTCCTGAAAAAAGTCTTCCAAAAGCATAAAATCTTCCGCTATCACTAGTGGGTACCATTTTTGATACGAACATCATTACTGGACCTTCGGGGTCACATGCCATCATAGCTTTAGCACATTCATCATCCATAGGTCCTTGATATAAGTATAAGGTTCTATATTTTTGGGAAACTTTAGGAGAAGGTAAATGAAGAATAATCATCTCTAGTAAAGCTTCAGAAGCATCAATCCATTTTTGCATAACTTTTCTCATTAAATATTTTCCTTGTAATTCAGTTTCTTCATTTTTAAGTTCAACACCTAATTTTTTTAATAAGGGTTGATATACTTCTTTTTTTCCTGAAGATACATTGTTAGCTAATTTAATCAAAGGTTCTAAAATATAAGTACAAAAAGCTCTTTGAACATTTTCATCTTCTGATGAATCTGACCATTTTTTAGTTTTGGGATCAAAGAAGTTATCTCCCCATAATTTTTTAATGAATTTTTTTTTATCTTGTTTGAATTTAGCAGCATACATTTTGGCAAAAGTTGTAAGAGTAAATCCCCATCCGTGAAGAGCTGAACCAAAAGCAACAGTTCCGTAATCAGGATAAACTTGGAGATCTCCCATAGTATCTTCATTTTGATAAGTTGAAATAATAACGTTTGCATTTTCGATAACTCTTAAGAAATTTTGATAAATGGTTTCTGAACCATGTTTAAGTTCAAAAAGAGCACGATCGACTTTATTAATCATAAGAACAGGTCTAATAAGTTCTTGTAAAGATTGTCTTAAGACAGTTTCAGTTTGAACACAAACACCTTCGACATAATCAACAACGACTAAAGCACCATCAGTAACTCTTAAAGCAGCAGTAACTTCTGAAGAGAAATCGACATGTCCAGGGGAGTCAATTAAGTTAATTAAAAATCTATCTTTTGTACCAGAATCAGTAAAATCATATTCATAATATAAGGAGACACCAGTAGATTTAATTGTAATACCACGCTCGGCTTCATCTGGACGTGTATCTGTGTAACGTGTATCTCCGGCTTTTTCTTGGGCAATGATACCAGCACGGGCAATTAAAGAATCTGTTAAAGTTGATTTACCATGATCAACGTGGGCAATGACTGACATGTTTCTGATATTGTTTTGATTGTCCATAATTTCTCTTATTTGGTCAATTGTGAAATTTACCATATTGTATCTTTAAGAATGATAATAATTAATTTTTGGGAATTAAATATTTTTTTAAATTTATTTAATAAACATAATAGAAAAATAAATAATTAATATTTAAATTATTTATTTTTAATTATTTATAATTAATTAAAAATTAAAAAATAATATGGGGATTGGGGATTGGGGATTGGGGATTGGGGATTGGGGG
>CAMUZC010000199.1 GCA_947165105.1 uncultured Lachnospiraceae bacterium
AATAAATTAATAAATAAACAATTTAATTTATTTTTAATTTTTATTTAAAATTTTTAATTAAATAATTAATTTATTTTTAAATTATTTAATTATTAAATAATTAATATTTTTCAAATGCTTATTTCATACCTTGACTTATTTATTGAGCAATAACTTCATATACTTCAATTTCTTTGACATTGAATATTCTATCTCCTCCAGTGAGTTCATAATCTTCTTCAGTGTTATAATTCAAACCTTTTTCAAAAGTGGTACCTCCCTTACTAAAGGCATTATCATAAATTCTGATTTGGCATCCTAAGAAAATTGGTCCAAATTTGGGGTAGCATCCAATGGCATCTTCTCCTTGGATATTTTCATAAGTCATCATTTTATCTAAGCTAAAAACGAAAGCATCTTCGTCTTTCTTTTCTTCGCATTCTCCGGCCCATGAACAAGTTGTAAATCCTCCAAATCTTTTTCCTTTGTCGGTTTCGATTAATACTAATGAGCTTTGAGCTTGATCACATTTATCATGGAAAGCTTTAGCTTTATCTGAATCAACTGTTGCCTTATATAATAAATTCAAAGTTATTTTTTTATTGGATTTGTTTATTTTTCTGGTGATTAATTCTAATTCTTCAGTGTTATGAATAATATCTCCTTTAACACTTATTTGTTGAGTTTTTTCTTCGAATAAATGTTGAGTCTTTTCTAATCCTGAACTTTCTTTTACAACACTAGATTTAGCTCCTTTTAAAGTTTTTATTTCTTGTTCATATTGCATTTTTAAATTTTCAAGTTCTTGTAATTTTCTTTTTAGCATTTCCTTTTCATCGTCTTGAGCATTTTGTTGAGATAAATTCATTTGACTAATTTGAGCTTTTAAATTATTTATCTCACTTAATTGACCTTGTAATCCACTTAATTCAGCGACTTTAGATTTTAACATATTGAGCTCATTCAATTGGCCTCTTAATGAATCTAATTCAGCAGCTTTTCTTCTTAAGGGGTCCATTTGTGCTACTTGGCTTCTCAACATTTGAACTTCAGCAGCTTCTCTTCTGAGGCTATTTAATTCTGATAATTGTTGTTTAATTGCTGCGTTTTCGGCTCTTAAGGCTGATAATTCCCTTGAATTTTTTTCTCTTTCTAAGGATTCTACTTGGCTTTTATAAGAATTTACTTGATTAAGTAAGTTACTTAATTTAGCTTGAATTTCTTGGTGTTCATTTTTTAATGAATTAGTATCTCCTTCAAGTTTTACTAATCTCTCATCTTGAACATTATTTTGAGTATCAAATTGGGTAGTGGTTGTAGTTGTGGCTGTTTCTGTGGCTTGATATTGATCATAATTAACTTCATTGTTGGTATTTTGAGTATAATTTTCAAAATTCATTTCAACAGGAGTTGGTTGGGCGTTTATTTCTGTGGTATTTTGAGTATAATTTTCAAAATTCATTTCAACAGGAGTTGGTTGGGCGTTTATTTCTGTGGTATTTTGAGTATAATTTTCAAAATTCATTTCAACAGGAGTTGGTTGGGCGTTTATTTCTGTGGTATTTTGAGTATAATTTTCAAAATTCATTTCAACAGGAGCAGGTTCAGCTTTTATTTCCATATTTACTGTTGGAACGGTTTCATCAGCAGGGGTGATATAAGGAAGGCTATAATTTTGAGTGGTAGAACTTGCTTGTGCTACATTTGAAATTTGAGTATTAGTTTCAGTGAATTGGGTATTTACAACAGGGGTACTAGAAGCTTGATATTCTTGGAAATTAATTTGGGAAGAAGTATCCGGAACAGTGAAATTTTGGGCCTCTGTAGAAGTAGTATTTTGTGCAGTTAAATCAGGGGCAACATCAGTGGTAGTTGTTGTAAATTGATTTAAATTTATATTTTCAGTAGTAATATTTGTTGTGGTTTGTTCAGGAATCTGAAAATCGGTACTTTGGAATTGAGAAGCTTCTTGAAAAGCACTAGATTGACCAGATGTGTTAACGACTTTACCGACTTGAGATAATCTTAATTTTTTTTCTTCTTCTATTGAATTAATTATTTCTTGGGTATTTGGATTAACTGTTTGATTTACAATTTTAGAAGGGTCTAATCCTATTTCTCTACTAAAGTTCACTTCAGTGGTAGTAGTTGTAGTTGTATTGGTTGTAGCAGCTCCTTGTTGCATGATTTGAGATTGGGCTTCCATCATGGCTCCTGCATCATAAGAAGTTGTTTGAACATTTGAGCTAACAACATCCCCAGTGTTGAAGGCTGTAGTATCAATATTTGTTGTTTCAACAGCTCCAGTAGAAAAAGAGGATGTGTCTATATTGGTATCAACCACGGCTGTTGAACTTAAAGTAGTTGAAGCAGTACCTACTGTTGCATTAATTTGTCCGCCTTCTGATATTGGAATTTCAACAAGATGTTTAGTTCTGTTTTCAACAATAAAGAATATAATTTTAACCATGTTTCCTGCTTCGATAACTTTAACTTTGTGAGTTTTTAAAGTTTTATTTATCCATTGGATAGCATCTTGAGCATTTTGAATTGCTTCAAATACTGCTCCAATTTTCTTCCATGTTTCTATAGTAAAAGACCTTGAAAAAGCCATAGTTCCAGCCTTATCTTTGACAGAAATTTTAATATCATTTCCTAATACAGATGTGGTTAAAATATATACTTTATTTTTTTGAGTCAATTGGTATGAGTGAACATTAGATTCCATTTTTATATAAAATAATTATTTTTTTGATGATTTTTTATTGATTGATGATATAAATTTTTTTTATATAATTTAAAATTAATTAATTTTTAATTATAAAATAATTTATTTTTTATTTTTTAAAATAATTTTTAAT
>CAMUZC010000200.1 GCA_947165105.1 uncultured Lachnospiraceae bacterium
ATATTTATTTAGTTTAAAATATATATTAAAATCATTAATTTAATTTATAAATGAATTTATTGCTACAACATTTTTTTTGCTTATTATATAATTAATATATTTCTAATTAATAATAAATTTATTTTACAAAAACAACTGTATGAACACAGTCATTATCTTTATAAATTTTTGTTTTAATAGGATTTAATTTCAAATTCACATTTTGTTCTTCAGTTGCAACATTAGCATTCCAATTTTGGCAAGCATGATTAGTTGGTACCCATTGTTGAATATTTCCACCAGCAATAACACTAGCATTAGCTACTTCAACAAAGCAAGCATCTCTTGAAGCTCTAGTCATTATCATATAACTTCCATCTGGATTTTTTGAAAACTTGAATAACATAGTACTATCATTAGTAGCATACGGTACAATACAAATATTTCCTCCATTCACATTAGAAGCAGATTTTAATACAAATGTTTCATCATTAGCTGAATGAATATAATAATAATTTCCACCACCTTTAAAAGCTTTTAATATCCATTGTTGACATTTATAATGATTTGCTGGCCATTGTTGAACATTTGAGTTTTCTTCCATTGCTGCATTAACAACTTCCATCAACATTTTACTGTTGGCATTTTCAAATTCATAAACAATTTCTGTATTCATTTCACATCCAGGATTAGTCACAGGTTCGAAAAACCAATTTTGACATGGATGGCCATTAAGTTCCCATTGTTGGACATTATTTCCACTTTGAACTCCTGCATCTTTTATTTCTACTGCTGATTTATTTCCTGTTATTCTTGTTTTTATAGTATAAGAACCATCTGAATTCTGAGTTATATAATATTGTTGATTAATTACTTCTCTATATTGATATATTTCTATATTTGTTCCATTTGCTGTTCCTTTCGCGGTAACATCAAGACAATATGTTCCACCATCTCCAACTCCAGAAACTAAATAATAGTATCCATCTCCTGCATTAATTGTTTTCCAAATGTCATGAACAGTTCCATCAGTTGTTCCCCATTGTTGAACGTTTGTTCCATTTTCTGCTAATCCTCCTTCTACTTGCATATATAATCCAGAATTTGCATTTTTTATTTTAAAGCAAGCTCCATTACTGAAATTCGCAGCACTACCACTTGTACTATCAGAAAAATCAACATGCTTTAAAAATGGTGCTGCATAAGTAGTTTTAACCCAACTTCCAAAATCACTATCAGTTATATATTTAATTCCATTTTGAGAAGTAAAACATCCAGCATATTTTGTGCAAAATGCTTTTGTATCTTTATTATTTGTATTATAGGCGTCAAGTAATCTATATCCATAATTTGAATTATTTGGATTCCAACTACTGTTTTTTTTGGCAGAGAAATTAATTTTTGTAGGAGTACCATTTAAATCAGCAGAAAAATATGAATTATCATCTCGAGCTGGATTTGTGGTATCTCCTCCCATCATTAAAGCTTGAGCTTTTGTATAACCATTAAACATATTATTTTGTGAAAGCATTTCAGATCCATCACCACCAATTATTCCAGTTGTGGCCGAACCATTATTATTTTGTCCGTATGCTTGATAATAATTGTTATAAACATGACAAATACCATTTCCTAGTTGAGGACATCTTCTGACATTTTGATTCCACCAATTATATAATAAAGTAGTTCTATCTCTTGTAATTTCGGTATTTTGTGTTCCATATGCCACAGTCCAATACCTATTTGTTAATTTGCAATAAGATATAGTCATATAATCTGGACTTCTAAGTCTATCTTTTGCATCCTTATAACTGTCATAAGGTGTATTTAACCAAATAAATTTTCCGACTTCATCTTGTCCATTTCCTTTTCTATCATAACTAAGTGAACTGTTGAAATTAATGTGGTCAATCCAAATTTGACGAGAAGACCAAATATTTATCAAAATTCTATTAGGGGTATTTTTCGCCTCCATATCTAAATTTCTAAAAATAATATTATCACTCGGACTATCATTTGTAGCTCCATTGGCATCATTAGTTCTAAATTGGGAATCATAAATTGTATGATATTTAAAAGAACCAACAATTGTCTTATTATCTCTAATTCTGGTGTTTCCCTTACTTTTCATATCAATATTTGCACTAATAACAATAGTTTGAGGACCTACTGTATTTAATTGTTTTTCAAGATCATTAGCGGTGGAAACATATACAACTGCCCCAAGCAATCCTCCTATAGTACCTGCTTTTTCTCCTGAATTTGTTTTACAATTTGCTGCGAATCCCTCTAAACCATCTAAATTTAATTTGAATTTTTGATAATTTGTACCTGAATAAGATGTGAGGGAAAAGCCTTTATTAGCTGTATATGTTAAAGATTTTGATGAATCGGCATTACTTGTTATTTTATAATAGAGAAAATATCCATCGTAATCTTTTTGAACACCTTCAATTTTCCAACTTTGTGTAGCTGCATTAGAATTATTTGATAGGGAAACACTACTTCCATTTGCTGTCATAACTTGATTATTGGAGACATTAGCTATTTGGAAAACTCCTGCACTTTTATAATTTACATACCATTTTTCATGAGTTTTCCCAGTTTCATGAGATGGGGCCAAAGATGTTCCTGATGCTACAATATTGTTATCAGTATCGCCTATTCCTATTCTAAAGTATTGTAAAGGATAAGCTTCTGCCATTTTAAATATATTTATTTTTTTTAATTTATTTTTTAATAAAATTTAATATTTTTTATTCATCTTTTATAATTTTTCAGATAATTTAATT
>CAMUZC010000201.1 GCA_947165105.1 uncultured Lachnospiraceae bacterium
ATTTGTTTAGATTATTAAATTAATAATTCTTAAATATTTTAGAAATGTTTAGATTTTTATATGAATTAAATTTTTTATTGATACATCCTCTAATTAAATAAATTATATATAAATATAATCTAATCATTTCATTTAGGCTTTAGTATATTCATAATCTTCAACTAATTCATTAGCTCTCTTCTTTCTTTCTTTTTTCGAAGGCATCATAAATAATAATCCAACAACTAAAGCACATAAAAAGCTGATTAAAGCAACATTAATTAAAACATAAGTTGAATTATTTTTAGTTTGCTTTTCATCATCTAAACAAATACCTAAATGCTCTTTATCCATATCAAAAAATAATTTTTCTTTTTTTATGAAAGGAAGACCTAATTCCCATGCTGTTTCAACTGGAGCATATAAATCAAATACTATTAACATTATGTAATTATTATTTTTAGAATCAAAAACAAATAAATCTTTACCTTCAAAGATAAATGTATGATCTAATTCATCAGAATAAAATTCTAATTTAGGGAATTTTTCTACATCTAATTCTTTGTTACATAAAACAAATTGATATTTGTTTGAAACAAGTGTTCTACATTTGTCTCTAACTTCAGCAAGATTTAAAAATTCTCTTTGTAAAACTGGGAAGAAATTATGTGGAGCTGTAATGAAATTATTTTCTACTTTGATTAAACTTTGTGCAGAAAAACTAGAGACACTAGTGTGATTAAAATTAACTTGTTTGAAATTAATACCCCATGTTTTGTCAATTTTTCTATTAGTGTAATAAGTATGTAATAATTCGTGAGCATAATGTGAACCATATTCTCCATCAAATGATTCTTCGTATAATTTATTTAATTGTTCATTATCTTGTGGAACTCTTTTTTCGATATTATCATCAATTGAATAAGTAGCATCAAGTCTTTGTTCAACTCCCTTTTTACCTTTGGCCTTTGGAGATCCCCCTCCCATAGCACATCCTCCAGGACAAGCCATAACTTCGAGAAATTGAATATTTTCAAATCCTGGTTCTTTTGCTTTAATTTTAGCGAGTAAATCCATAGCATTTTTAATACCATGAGCTACTGCTACATTAACTTTTATTCCATTAATATCAACAGTTGCTGTTTTAATTCCTTCTTTAGTTCCTCTAACAGCTTTTAATTCCATAGGCACCATATCTTTTCCAGTGATGAATTTATATGCGGAACGGACCGCAGCTTCCATAACTCCACCAGTAGCACAGAAAATAGCTCCACCTCCAGTAAATTCAGAATAAATTGTATCTAAAGGTGTTTCTTCTAAATTTTTAAAATCAATTTTTGCATCTTTTATCATTTGGGCTAATTCACGACTAGTTACAACGGCATCAGTTTCATCTGAAAATTGTGGTCTTCTTATTTCGTCTTTTTTAGCAGTACAAGGCATGATAGCTACATTATAAATTCTTTCTCTTTCAACTCCAATTTTTTTAGGGAAAACATTCTTGATGACAGAGGAAAGCATTGCCAAGGGTGATCTACATGAAGAAAGATGTGGAATTAAATCAGGTCTACTTTTTTCTATATAGTTAACCCATGCAGGACAACAAGAAGTAAACATGGGTAAAACTGCATCTGGGTCATTTAATCTATGAATAAGTTCAGTGGCTTCTTCAACAATGGTCATATCAGCTGAAAAGTTTGTATCAAAAATATAATCAAATCCAAGCATTTTCAAGGCTGTGACTATTTTTCCTGTAGAAATTTGACCAGCGGGTACACCCAAGGCTTCTGCCATATTAATTCTGATAGCTGGGGCAAATTGGCAAACAACAAGCTTTCCATTTTTATTTTTAAGAACATTTGTTACTTCTTCTTTATCAAAATGTTCTGTTATGGCTTGTTTAGCACAAGCTAAAGAACATTGTCCACAAGAAATGCAGTGAGTATCAGATAATAATTTACCAGAAGCTGTATGTGCTTTTCCTTTTTTTTCACACTCTAAAATATCTTGACCGGCAATATTTGAACAAGCTCTAACACATGAGGTACATCCAATGCATTTTTCCATATTGAATTGAATAGCTAAAGATGACTCATCATGCATTGGAATTTCTTTATTTTTTATAACTTGTAAAATTGGAGTAGTTTTAACTTTATCTTTATTATATTTTTTTGGAGATACATTATAAGGTAAATCCCCAATTAAAACTTTACCTTTAATACCAAGATATTCTTCTAAAGTGGGCACTTTGCAACTTGGTTCTACTTTAACTTCATCAAATTCGAAATAAAAAGATTTTTTATCAGCAATTTTATTTTTAACTAATTGGTCCACAAATTTTTTATCATTTTTAGCTTCAAGATCACCTAAAGATAATCCTAAAATACCCTTTGATTCTTTATTTAAAGGTTCATCTAAAATTTCGTCAGTAAATTGATATTCTAAGTCGAAATTTTTGTCACCTATTGAAGCTTTTTCTACTTTTGATTCTTCAACATTGTAAATTGGGGGATTGTCTGCTGGTTTTTCATTTACTATGGCAACTTCTTCTGTAGCCATTTCAATTTGAAGGGGGAGAGATTGAGAACCTAATTTTAAGTCAGCTAAAAAGTGAGTTTTATCTATGTCATCAATCATAGCATCAGATTTTTTAAGTTCTTCATAGGCTGAGGGCGATTTGTATAGTTGTATTTCTATTTGAGTTGCCCAAGATAAGGAGATTAAAGTTATCAAGAAGATATCTTTTGCTTTCATAATTAAATAATAAATAAATATTAAT
>CAMUZC010000202.1 GCA_947165105.1 uncultured Lachnospiraceae bacterium
TATTAATAAATAAAATTATTATTATTTCAATATATATATTTTAAAAAAAAACTTAAAATATATTTCAAATTTTTATTAATGAAATTAATTTAAGAATAAACCTTATTTTAAAATATTTTATTAATTATTTTTAGTTTTTTTATTTTTTTTATTGATAATAACCACCACCTGGATTATATCCACCTTGGTTATAATTATTAGGACCATATCCTTGATATCCTGGATTTTGACCATATCCACCTTGATTCTGTCCATATCCCCCTTGTGGTCCATATCCTCCTTGATTCTGTCCATAATTATTATTATTATTAAATTGAGGAGATGGTGGAATTTGTTGAGGTGGACCTTGTTGATTTTGATATATGTTTTGTCCTCCAAATCCAGCTACAGTACTAGCAACACTCTTAGTGAAATCCCAAAATCCGTTAAATCCACGATCTTGATCATAATCTTTATTTTCTTGATAACCTCTATTTCCTTGTCCTCCTCCGACTGAAATATATCTAATAAGTTCATTCTTATCCATATCTCTAGCCATTAAGAAATCAGTAATATTTCTATTTAATTCATTCATTTTTTGATCGAATTTTTTATAGAAGTTTAATCCTTGTTGTAATTGATTTTCTTTAGTTCTAAATAATTGGACATAATTATCCAAATCTCTAAAGAATTGTTCATTTTGGGGATCTGGTTTGAATTTTTGATTTCTTACTCTTAAGAAAATTTCATTTTTACTTTGGACATTTGCTTTAATATTTTTAATATTATTACTAATTTCGCCTAATTCATTAAACATATTCATATATGTTCCCTTATTTGTATCTAAAATATTATTTTCAGTTGTTTTTTTTTGTAAGACTTGAATAAATTGAGCAGCAACATTATCATCATTTAAAGAAGAGAAAATTCTAGCAATAACTTCCATAGCTTTATTTTTTTCAGCATCTAAGACATCCATTTCTTTTCTTAATTCCATAGCTTCTTGACATTGTTTAATTGAATTAGGGTCAATTCTATGAGGGATTCTTTGATCCAAAATTTCTCTGGGCATTGATAATAATTCAAAATATTTTAAATTATTTTGTATATCAGTTATTGTATTTTGATCACATCCCATTGCTTGTTGTAATTTTCCTTTATAATCTGCTAAAGTATTCATATAATTTCCATTTAAATCTGAACTTTGTCTTCTATTCCATCTTGTACCATATTGAGCTCTTAATTTTTGATCTTCAGCTTCTTCATTTTTTAATAAATTCTCTGATTGTTCAATTCTGTTTTTAATTTCACCAGGCATTCTTTGTAAGCCACCTATTAAATTATTTAAATACATGGTACCTCCTCTACTTTGTACTTCAGAAATATTTCTCCAAAGTGAATCACTGATACTACTTGAACTAAGTACAGTTTCTAGAGATGAAGGTAAACCTAATGAATTTAAAAATTGTGTAACAGTATCTTCATTCTCGTATTGATTTAAATTTTGTGCAATAAAGTCCATCATCTTTGATTTATATTGTTCTATCATTTGTCTTACTTCTTTTGGAATTAAAGCATCTAATTCTCTGCAATCTTCCACGTTATCTTTATATTCTGGTGGAATTGCAGGATTTGCCATGATTTTTTGTAAAGCTCTTGGTAAATTTTCTAATTCGGGACATGGATTTCTGTAGACTTTATTTTTTTCTAACATATCTGAACCGTTTTGTTGTTCTTTGGCTAAGACTAAAGTATCTTTAGGTAAAGGGACTTTTATTTTTTTGACTTCCTTTTCATTAGCCATAAGGCATTGGCATACAGCTCCTTGATAAGTAATGCATATTCCATATCCATCTCCTTTTTTATTGAAATTAGCAAGAGCTTCATCTCTTAATTTAGAAAAAGTCAAAGCTTCATGATAATTAACTCTATTATTTATATAATATAAATATTGATCTCCCAATAATTTACAAAGTGGCTTTTCTTTAGCAATTAATTGAGCGTTTTTATACATATCTTCTACACCTTTACATAATTGAGCTAATAAAGTTGCGCTTGTTTTTTTATGTTCAGCTACGGTAATTAAATTTTTTTGAGCATAGGCAATACATAATGAGGAGCAATAAGTCATATAATTTGGTCTTAAATCATTTGGTAATTCTTTTTCAGGAATTGATAGTGGAGCTTCGTTTTTAATTCTATCAAAAAATCCAGCAGCGTATTGATAAGATTTAATTGCTTCTTTTAATCTAGAATCATCATTACCTGCTTCAACACTTTCCATACGACCTATATTTAAATAAATTGTGGCTAAATTGAACATAACGTTGTATAATTCAAAATTAATGTTCATAGAATTGAAATTACTGTTTTTAAGTGTATCTCTCCATACAAAGCCTAAATGAACAGCTAATTTGTCTTGTCCAAAGGACATTTTTGATTTAAGTAAATTAAGTTGAGATATATAATGCATGCAAATTTGCTTATTTGATTTTAGACTGTCTAAAGTTTGTTTCACTTCTCCAAGATCTGAAATAACATTACGATTTTGTTGGACTTCTCCTAAAAATTTTTCTACTGTAGGTGTAAAAGAGGCGGCATCATAATTGCTTATTATATAGTTTTTAATTTGGGATATAATATCTATTGATGTTGCTGATTTTAATTTTCCTGAAATCATTTTTGTTTTTAATTATAATTAATATTATATTTTTTGATTATATTTTTTTTTTGATTATTAATTTTATTTTTAATAATTAATTATATAATTATATTTT
>CAMUZC010000203.1 GCA_947165105.1 uncultured Lachnospiraceae bacterium
TATCTATATAAAAAATAATTTTTTAAATACATATATAATGCTTAAACTGCGTGAGTTTATCAAAAGAATAAGAGCATGTAAAACTTTAGAAGAAGAAAGATCCCTTTGCAACAAAGAAAGTGCAGAAATACGTAATTTAAAAAAAGATACTGCACAAAAATTAGCTGTAAGATCAATGACAAAATGTATGGCTATGTCTTTATTAGGATATCAAACCGAGTTTATTCATATGACATGTATTTCATTATTAGCCAGTCAAAATTTTACACAAAAAAGATTAGCTTATTTAGGTATTTGTATGTTATTAGATGAAAAAAGTGATATCCTTCTTCTTTCTTCAAATATAATCAAAAAGGATTTGACATCAAACAATAAATATATTGTCGCCGCTGCACTTAATACTATAGGAGAAATTGGTACCCCAGATATGTGTAGAGATATGTGTCCAGAAATTATTAAATGCCTAAATAGTAGTAATCCTTATATTAAAAAGAAAGCAGCCTTAGCTTTATCTAAAGTAGTTCGTAGTTGCCCTGAATTAATTGAAACGATTGAAAATAATTTAGGAACTATTTTTGAAGATAAAAATCATGGAGTACTTTTAAGTGGTCTTGCCCTTGTTGAACAAGTTTTCAAAGCTGAACCAAAAACAGTTAAAAAATATAAAAAATATTTATCTCCTATGATTAAATATTTAAAAAATTTAATTTCAACAAGTTATGCACCTGAATATGATGTCAACGGAATAACAGATCCTTTTCTCCAAGTCAGAATTTTAGAAATTTTAGGATTTTTTGGGCGTGCTTCATCTAAAGAAAATGAAGAATTAGAGGCACTTTTAAATTCTATTCCTTCTAACACTGATACCACTAGAAAAAATACTGGTAATTCTGTATTATATGAATTAGTAAGATGTATTTTCAGTTATGAAAGTAGCAAATCCTTAAAAGGATTAGGAGGTTCAATACTTGGCCAATTTTTAGCTAATAAAGATAATAATTATAAATATTTAGCTTTGAATACTTTAAATGATATAGCCAAAATTGATATTGATACTGTACAAAAACACAAAAATGTAATCTTAGAATTTTTAAAAGATCCAGATATTGCTATTAAAAGAAGAAGTTTAGATTTAACATATTTAATTGTTAATACAGAAAATATAAGGCAAATTGTCACTGAAACTTTAGATTTCATAAACTCTACAAGTAATGTTGATTTTAAATTAGAATTAACTTCAAAAATATTCTATTCTTTAGAAAAATATTCTCCATCATTAAAATGGGAAATTGATGTTTTATTAAAAATGTTATGTTTATGTGAAGATTCAATTAATGAAGAAATAATTTGGAAAATTATTAATTTAATATTAAATACAAAAGAACTTCAACAATACACTATGTTTAGATATTTCATAGCTATGCAAAATATGTTAGAGGATACTGACGTCGAAGCTCTATATCATGTAGGTATAACAATTTTAGGAGAATTATTCAAATTAATAATCGGAGTATCAACAACTGATGAAGAAGGAAAAACAATTACAATAACTGAAGAACAGATTATTGATTTAGTTACAGCTTTAGATAAATCTTCAGATACTAGTGAAAGCTTGAGAGAATTATTAATGAATGCTTGCTTTAAAATGCTTGGAAAAATGAGTCCAGAATCAGATGAAAAATTAAAAAAAATATTAAGAACTGAATCTAAAAGCTTTTATCCGGAAGTTCAAGAAAGAGCTAATGAATATATTACTTTTACTCAAATTGCCAAAGATGATATGCAAGTAAAAATCACTGCAAATGTACCAGTACCAAAATTCGATAACGAAGAAAATGAAGGTTCAAATAATAATGTAGGAGAAGAACCACCAATTGAACACAAAGATACAATAGTAGAAGAATATGAAACAGATAAGGGATACAGAAATCTTATAAATGGTGCATCTGTCACAGGAGATTCTTCAGGAATAGGAGAAACAAAAACAAAAAAAAAGAAAAAACCAAAAAAAGAAGTAGAGCCTGTACCAATGGGTGGAGAATCAAAACAACCTCAACAACAACAACCAGCATCTAATGCCAATGTAGGAGGAATTGATTTATTTGGAGATATTTTTGGAGGAGTTAATACAGCTCCTACTACAAATACAAATAATACAGGAAACACCGGCGGTGATATATTTAATCTACTAGGAAATATTGGTTCATCAAATCAAAATCAAGGTGCTAATAATCAAGGTGGACTAGGTGATTTAAATTCTATTTTAAGTGGAACCGGTTCAGCACCCCAACAAAATGCTGGTGGTATGAATTTAGATTTTATGGGAATGGGTGGTGGACAACCTCAACAAAGTACACCTCAAAATCTTAATGAAGTCTTCAAAAATGAAGATATATCTATATTCTCAAGCTTAAATCATGATAATAATGTATATAATGGATCTTTCTATGTTAGTAATAATACAAATACACAAATAAATGATGTAACATTTAATTTCTTGGTTAAAAAATATATACATTGCCAAGTTCACTCAACTACTGGTAAAGATTTAGCACCAAATGCTTCATTAGGAATTAAAAAAGATGTCACTATGACAAGTAGTGATACTAGTAAAAACTGGGTTATCAAAATTGCTATAAGCTATTTCAAAAATGGAAATAAAATCGATGCAAATAAAATAATTACATTATAGAATATTTAAATTTAAATAATTAAAAATTTTTTTAATTATTAAATTTATTTTAAT
>CAMUZC010000204.1 GCA_947165105.1 uncultured Lachnospiraceae bacterium
AATTTATAAATTAAATGAAAATAATTAAAATTAATTAATAAATAATTTAATTATTACCTAAAATATTATTCAATAAAATAAATTTAAATGATTAAATCAAAATTTATTTATGTCTTATTAAATAATTAAATTAAGCATTATTATTAACAACATTTCCTTGTTGATAAGTTAAAGGAGTGCTATTTTCTCCTTCATAATAAGTTCCAGGTCCATCCATTTTATCATTTACCCAAGTGCCTTCCCATCTAGTATTATCATCCCAATGAAATACTCCATTTCCTTCCTTTTTATTTCTTACAAAGTCTCCTTCAAATTTACTTCCATTAGGGTAATAATATGTTCCTTTTCCATTTCTTTCTCCATGTTCATAGTCTCCTTCGTATGTTAATTTTCCATCTTTATCATAAAATTTACCATATTTTCCTTTTTCTCCATTATCGAAGTATCCGACCCAAGACTGTCCATCATTTTTAAACATATAACTTCCTCTTCCCTGTGGGGTGGCGTAGTCAGCTTCACCTAAATATACTCCATCTTCGTTATCAATTTTCACAAAACCGAGTTTTTCTTTATCTTCGGGTGGTTGTAAATTTAAAATTTCATCTAAATTTAAGTTTTTATTTTCTTCGGTTTTATTTTTTTCTAAAAATAATCTATCGTTATCAACTTCAGGATAATTAGGACTTTGAGTTAATTGTTCAAGTGATGGAGTTCTTTCACCATCGGGTTTTTCTCCGTTTGATAAATCAGTACAATAAGAATTATATTCTCTCCTTTTTTTATCTCTTAATTTATTTTCATCACAACCTTCTTGTTCTACTTCATTTTTAATATTTAAATTAAATGTTCCATATTTTCTATCTCTTATAAATAAAATACTTTCAAAATCATTTGGATTTACAGTGAAATTGAATATATTTGGATTATCGAATTGAGATAAAAGATAATAACCTCCATTTGAAGATGTATCTATTTCCCATCTTTGCATCTTATTTTTTAATGGATTAATTATTAATCTATAACCGAGTCCACTACCTTTGAAATCACTTGCGATATCATAGAATACTGCTTCATCGGTAATTTGGTCTTCTTTTAATAATTTTATACCATAATATAAAATTTGTTCAGCTACATCAAATCCAGGATCTGGTCCTATGTATTGAACAGTCATATCCCCTTCTGCAATTATCCTAACTGTCATTGATTCAGGCAAAGGCTTCTCAGATTGGTTCATTCCCAAATATGCCCATACGAGGTAATATCCGGGTTCTAATTCTCTTGTTTTTTCTGCGTCATCAGAACTTTCATATGTCCCTGTTACATAATTAAATTTTGGATTTCCTGGTTCATATCCGGCTATTATAATACTTGTCGGATGAGATACATTTTTATTTTTTAATTCTCTATTAAATCTCCAATTTTTATCGCTTACTCCAACTGATACATTTCCTTTTTGTGGTAAGTAGATATTAAATATATGTGGATATGCTAAATCACTTGCATTATCATATATATAAGTTTTTGTAACACCGTTACATATAACATGGCAGATATCCGTTCTTGAGAAATATCTCATGAAATCTTTTAAACCAATGAAAAATTCTCCTTGTTTTAATTCCATCTTTTCACTTGGGATTTGGCTTTTTATATTCTCATTCCAATATACGCTATTTTCACTCCAATCTCCACTCCATTCGGTTTTTCCGAAATCATTCCTTAATTTTAGCAAACATACTTTTCTATTTTTATCATCTTCGACTTCATCTGCACTTAATAAAGTATACGTAGTACCTCCAATTAATCCAACGTCTATTATTTCTTCATCATTTCTAGAAGAACTGCATATAATAGCATTTTTTTCTTTGGCTTTTTTAATGATATTAAATATTCTTTCACTATTTTCTTCTTTATGAGGTAAATTTTCGCAGCAAAATCCGGTTAACGCTCTGAATAGGTCACTAGGCCAACCACTTAAACAATTGGAATAACTACCATTTACTTTAGCCCAGGCTTTTTCCAATAGCATTGGCCATAAGGCGAAATTATTTGGCTTTGTGAAATAGGGGATATTTGTACCTTTAAGACAGGGGAAATAATCATCTAAGTAAACGATTTGATATTCACCATCTATGAATAAAAGTAGAGAATAAGAGCCGTTTGGATTATAATCTTTGGTTAAAAATATTTTTTCAATTAAACCAGGATAATCACACATTGCTGATATAGATGATAAAAAGTATGGAATTCCAACTCTACCGTTTATAACTTTTTTAGTATTTAATTCACCTTCGAATAAATGTGGTTCAGGGAATATTTCACTAGCTCTTTTCCATTCTATTTCACTTGTATCTATACCATTTGCATTATTTCCTATTAACGAGTTTTCATTCGCAGGGAACAAGTCATCAGTCCACTCGCCCTCCCCCGGTTGATTTTGATTTAAAAATACTTTATTACCTGAGGGAGATTTTGGAACCACCACTGGGATTTCTGGAGGACCCTGTTGGTAAGTTTGAGGAGCTTGTTTGGGTTCTTGTTGATTAATTTCGGATGCTGGTTGAAGTTCTTCCTCATTAGTTTGAGGTACTGGTTGGGACTCTTCTACGATAGGTTCTGCTTGGATTGCTTGGACGGGTTCTGATACTTCTTTTTCATCTTTAATTGATTTCTTCTTTTTCTTTCCCTTCTTTTTTTTCTTTTTTTTCAATTCGGTGTCTTTTGAATCTTCCATT
>CAMUZC010000205.1 GCA_947165105.1 uncultured Lachnospiraceae bacterium
TTGAGACATTTTAAGACCGTCCCGGATTGTTTCATCTTAAGTAATCAACAACAGCTAATCCTGCCTTTGATCCTTCATACACCGCTTTTGAAACTTGCAATAAGCCGCCTGTGCAATCGCCACATGCGTAAATTCCTTTAATGTTTGTTTGCATGTTTTCATCAACTATAATTTTGTCGTTTTTAGTAATTATTCCTAATTTTTTAGCAAATTCAGCTGCACCTGCTGTTCCAGCTGCAATGAATACTCCGTTGGTTTTTAAGGTAGAATCGTCTTCAAATCGTACTTCCTCTACTCTATTTTCTCCAGAAATTTCCTTAATATTCTTTGTCACAATATCAACATTATCGGCTCTAAACTCTGGAGCTTTTTCTCCATTTGTTAGTATTGTAATTTTGTTTGCGATATTGATTAAATCATTCGTTTCAGAAATAGCATAATTACCGCTACCAATTACTACAACATCTTTGTTTCTATAGAAAAATCCGTCGCATATTGCGCAATAGCTTATACCTTTTCCTTCTAATTCTTTTATTCCGTCAATCTTTAAAGTATTCTTCTTTGCTCCAAATGCTAGAATAATTGATTTTGATTCATATGATTTTTTGTCTGTAATTACTTTAAAAGTGTTATTTTCTGGTTCAATTTTTATTACTTCTTCTTTTGCAGTATCTACACCTATATTTTTAGCTTGGTTTATTCCAGCATTGTATAATTCTTCCCCAGAAATTCCATTTTCAAATCCATAGTAATTATCTATTTTATGTGCTTTTAATAATCCTGAATCTTCACTATAAATCATTAAAACACTTTTATTTGCTCTTTTACAATATAAACTTGCAGAAACACCTGCAGGTCCTCCACCCAGTATAATTACATCATACATTGGATTTCCTCCTTTCTTGTAATTATGTAATCATTTTCTTTTGTATTAATTTCTTCAATTCTTTATATATTATACATTATTAATTTTAAAATTCAAGTATAATATTCTTATATTATTTGTTCAAAAATAGCCGCCATTACATACGCCATTGCTCCGCAAACTGGGAAAGTAATAATCCACGTTCTACATATTTCCAAAAATTTTTTTATATTATATCTTCCTCCGTTTGCTTTTACTACTCCTACTATTGACATTGTTTTAGCATGTGTTGTGCTGACAGGTAAACCGAGTTAAACTTGCTATTACCAATGTTATGATTGTAGAAACATCACTATATAATCCTTCTTGAATGTTTAATGATGCCATATCTGTTCCAATATTATCTACTATCTTCTTACCACCAAATGAGCAACCTATAGCCATTATAATAGCAGTAAAAATAATTAGCTCAATATAATCGATTGGGATAGCATTTTGCGGAATCACTTGTTTTCTCATTAAACAGACAAATATAATTAAAAGTCCAATGAATTTTTGCCCATCTTGTGCACCATGCATAAATGACATTCCACAGGTATTTAGAATTTGCAAGTTCTTTATTTTTTTATCACTCATTTTTGAAACAAACTTTTTCAATATTGTTGTTACTAACAAACTTACTAAAAAAGTTCCTAAAATAGACCAAATTAATCCAATTATGACATTCTTCCAATCATTTAAGTTAACTGCATTCAGTCCATAAATAGCTATTGCAGAGCCTGTTAGTCCGGCTACCAATGCATGTGTTTCACTTGTTGGAATTCCGAAAATTAATGCTATTAATGCAAATAGAATAACTGCAATTATTGCTGAAATTAAAACAATATACCCGTTATTTCCATCATTTAGATTAACCATTGAACTGATGCAACTTGCAACCGAAAAATTTAAAAAGCTCATTACAATAATTCCAATCAAATTGAATATAGCACTAAGCTTAGCTGCTTTTTTAAATTCCATAACCTTTGTTCCCACTAATGTGGCAATTGCATTTGGAGCATCTGTTAAGGCATTTGTGAAAATTAAAATTGTTATTATAATTATTATAGATATCTTCATATTATTTCCTTCTTTTTTATAATTTTTCTTTAGTATAATAAATTCATTTATATGTAAATTTATTATACATCATTTTATTCTATTGTCAAAAACTATTTGTTATTAAATTATTTACTATATTTATTGAAATGCGTGCAAAACACTGATATAATTATGATTGAAGTTTTATTGTAAAATAGAAAGAGGTATTACACATGGCTTTTGATGGAATTGTTACAAAATCTATTGTTTCAGAATTAAACCAATTTATACTTGGTGGTAAAATAAATAAAATTTTTGAACCTAACAAAAACGAAATAATATTAGGTATTTATAATAACGGAAAAAATTATGCTTTAAATTGTTCTATTAGTGTAGATACTTACAGAATAAATCTTACAACATCGTCTAAACCAAATCCTTTGAATGCTCCAAATTTCTGTATGCTTTTAAGAAAGCATCTTATTGGTGGAAGAATAAAAAGTATTTCTATGCCAGGTTTGGAAAGAATTGTGGTAATTGAACTTGAATGTTATAACGAATTAAATGATTTAATTGTTAAAAAATTGGTTGTTGAATTAATGGGAAAACATAGCAATATTATTCTTTTAAATGACAAAAACATAATTATTGATAGCTTAAGACATCTTGACTCTTCTAGTAATTCTACCAGAGATATATTACCTGCTCACCCTTACGAATTTCCTGAAGTAACTAAATTGGATTTTCTTAATA
>CAMUZC010000206.1 GCA_947165105.1 uncultured Lachnospiraceae bacterium
ATTACTCTCATTAGTTAATTTTTTAATTATATAATTTTTTAAACATTTATTTAATGAATTATAAATTAATGGATTATTGATTTAATAATTCAATAGTATCATAAACTTTAGAAGCGCATTCTAATAAATTCAATGTATTCATTTTTCCTTCTTGTACATTTTTCATAATGAGATCATAATCATTTTTACCTCCACCCATTTGCAAGTTATTTCCACCAAGAATATTAGGAACAGCATTTTGCATAGGATGATTTGATAATCCTATTTTAATTTCATTCGAAGTATACCAATCACTCATAACAAGTCCATTATATCCCCATTCAATTCTCAAAACATCAATAACTAAATCTCTTCTTTCACTACTATGTACTCCATTAATTAAATTATATGAAGTCATTAAAGTATGAGGATGTCCTTCATTAATAGCAATTTTAAATCCTTTTAAATAAATTTCTCTTAAAGCTCTTTCAGATAAAATAGAATTACTACCAAATCTGTTCATTTCTTGTCCATTACAGGCTAAATGTTTAATGGTAGTAGCTCTATTTTTATGTTTTTGAACTCCTCTAGTAATGGATGCGGCCATTTTTCCGCTAATTAAAGGATCTTCAGAATAATATTCGAAATTTCTTCCATTAAGAATATTTCTATGAATATTCAAACCTGGGGCCAACCATAAATTGACATTGAAAATATCCATTTCATTTCCTACTACATCACCTATAGTTTCTAATAACTTTTCGTTGAAACATTGTCCTAAAGCTGTTGCAGTTGGAATAGCAGTAGCATATTGATAATATACAGTTCCCTTTCTATCTAAATTATTTTCTTCAGTATCAACTTGTTTCCATTCTTCTTCTGACCAATAATCCACTAATCTACTCATTAATTGATTTTCGCTTAAACGATAAGTTCCTTTTTCATCAACTCCATATTTTTTGGCAATTCTTAATCCGGCAGGACCATCGGCCAAAACTAAATGATTTGGAACTTTATCTAAACTTAAAACTGTTTCACCTGCTTCACCGTTTAAATGTTGTACATGTGGTTCTTCACCAGTATTAGTAAAATCGCAGACACACATACGGGCCAATTCTGCATCACTGAATCCTAATAATTTTTGATTGAAGGAAATACGATAACTATTATAATCTACTCTATTTTTAGTGAAATCTTCTTTACCTAAAGTAATTACTTCTAAATCATCATTTACTTCACCATATTTTACTTTTGCTCTAAAATCTTTGAAATCTGGCTTTCCTCCGACATTTTTTAAGACATCAGTAACGACATCATCAGGTAATTCTATATAGGCAACTTCTTTGGTATTATTTGAGCTACTTCCCAAACGAATAATATAACGTCCATTATCTAAAATATATTGTGCTGATTCTTCATCATATCTTGCATTATCTGATAATTTGAAACTAAGTTCTAAATCAGCGGTTTCCTCTGGTTTTAATGTAGGAGTTTTTTGGAAAGCAACTAATGATTGATATGGTTTATCTCTATTATTTTGAGAAGGAGATAAATATAATTGAACTACTTCTTTACCTTCAGCAGAACCAGTATTTTCTACTTTTACTTTAACTGTAATTTTATCTTTATCATTTGATATTCCATCATATTTTATATCAAATGTTGTATAAGATAATCCGAATCCAAATGGGAATAAAGGTTTTACTTTAACACTATCGAAAAATCTATATCCCACATAAACTCCTTCTAAATATCTTGTATTATCAACTCCTCCAAATTCTTCAATATATCTATAATCTTTTACTGCTGCCCATGTTGTTGCTAATTTTCCACTGGGGTTAGCTTTTCCTAAGACAATATCAGCAAATATATCTCCAGTAACTACACCTAATTGTGAAAGTAATAAAATATTTTTAACGTCTTTGACAGGGGAAAGATCAACTACACCGGGAACATTTAAAACTAACATGAATTTTTTAAATTTTTCATTTAATAATAAAATATCTCTAACTTCTGAATTAGTTAAATAAACATCCCCTTTAACTAATCTTCTATCTTGCCCTTCTCCAGAATTTCTTCCAATTACATAAAAAGCGGCATCTATATCCTCGTCATTTGTATAATCATCTAAACTTAAATCATATTCTCTTTCAGGTTCAACAGCACCAAATGACATATGGGGGGCGTTTGAGTCATATTTTTCTGAAACTCTGTAAATATATTCAATGAAATCTTTGTGTCTAGCTGCTTTGAATTTTGGAAATTCATCAAGCCAATCTTTAGTAACGATTTCAAATCCAGCTTTTTCTAAACCTTCTTCACATGTAGTGAAATAACGAGATTCAACATCTCCTGAACCAGTACCTCCTTTAGTGGTGCCTCTGGCTCCTGCACCAACTAATACTACTTTTCCTGGTTTTTTCAAAGGAAAAGATGAATCTTTTTTAAGGAATAAAGTACATTCTGCACTGTTATTTCTCATGACTTCTATGTGTTTTATTTCATAGTCTTGCAAGGGAATATCATCGTCACAGAAAGTTGACAGTATAAGGACTGTTATGAATAAGATGAATTTAGATTTCATGTTTTTATATATTAATTTTATTTATTTTTTATTAATATGATTTATATTTTTTACGATTAATATCTAATAATTAATTTTTAAAAATTTATTAAAATGGGGATTGGGGATTGGGGATTGGGGATTGGGGATTGGGGA
>CAMUZC010000207.1 GCA_947165105.1 uncultured Lachnospiraceae bacterium
TTATAATGTAATTTTTTTAATAAAAAATTAAAAATAAATAAAGAAATAATATAATTATTTTTTATTTAATAATAAATTATAGATTGATTTGTTGAATTATTATTTAATTAAGTATATAATAAATTTTAGAAATAAGCAATTATTTGACTGATTTTATACATACATTCAGAATTTTTATCTTTAATACTTTTAATCCTAAATATTGGTGCAATTAAGCTAGTGACACAAGGCCATATATTGCAAACAATAAAAGCAACTAAAGTATTAATGAAATAATTTCCTTGAGAATTTTTGAAAACAGCACAGAAAGCAGATACATAATACCAGCATAATCCAATTAATAATCCAGAAATAGCAAATAAGCAAATTATTTTAATTTTCAAAATATTTTTAGTTTTTTCTTTTAATGATTTTCTATTATCTTCTTCTTTTTCTCTTTTGATTGCCATTATATCTCTTTCACTTAAAGAAATATATCTTACAATAAAGCTCATAATTAAAGTGCATAAACTAGATAAAATAATATTTGTTACATGAACAGCAGCATCAGTATTTCCTTTATAAGTATAAATTGCTCTCATAATACTATCATTAAAAAATAAAGCAGTGAAAGCAAAATAGAAAGATAAGAATAAAGTGAAAAGAGCAATTTTTACACAACGAAGATTGTGATCAGTATTAGTATAAAAAGTAAAAATGCATAATTGTTTTAATTTTAATAATGACCAATAATATTGAATAAATGATCTTTTATCTTTTTCAATAGCCACATCATAGTCAACTGAATTTAATTCTTCATCATTATAAATAACATCGACATTAACCTTTTTTACTTTAGGTTTAATAAAATCATCATAACCTTCTTTTTCTTTATTTTCTGGTTTATCATCTTTTGGAGGATTTGCAGGTATTGATTTTGGTTTTAGAATGTTTGTGAATTCAATATCCATTGCTTTTCTTCCTTTAACGAAATATAAAACAACCATAGAAACAAAAGCAACAAAGCAAGCAAGTAAAACATATGAACCAAAATTCATTTTTTGACCTTTAGATGAGAAAACTTGTGAAGCACATTTAAATACTTTAATATTAGAATAAGTAAATTTTTTTTTATTGAAATCTTCAGGGATTACCATAGGAGTAACTTCAAAAGAAATATCATCATTTATTGAGCTTTTAATAGAACAATTACATGTATACATTTTAATTTCTTCATTATATTCAAGGAATTGACATCCTTTTTCACATAAATTATTTTCTTTATTGAAATAGTCTTTTCTACGTTCTTCTAATAAGACATCATTTCCATTTTCATTTGTGAAAGGTGTACATATATCATTATAGAAAGCACTATTGTAATCAAATGGATTATATCCATCATCCGTTACAGCTGCTGTTTTGGATTGGAAAAGACCTGTGAATAATGTTGAATTTAAGAAATTTCCTACTTTAGCAGTTGTACCTGTTTCTTTACAGTCGTTCAAAGGTAAGAAAGCTCCTAAAGAAGAAGAGAATAATTGATAATTAACTTGGTTGCTTAAGTATTTTTCCGATATTTGTTCAATTGTATCACCTTTTAAAATCCATAAATCTTCAGCATCAGGTAAGCCATATTTTTTTTTGAGAATTGTTTGACAAGCTGATAAATCTATAATTGAGTTATTTTTGGTTGTAGTTTGCTTTCCGCTTAATAATTCTGTGAATTTATCTAATTCTAGTTTAACTGAGGATAATTCTATACTTATATTATTTCCAACAATAATTTTACTTTCTGGAAGATTATATACTTGTCCATTACCTAAATAATTATTTATATTATTTTTAACTAAATTAGCATCAATATCATATGAAGAAATGAAATATTCGAATATTTTTGAAGAAATGATTTGATTTAAATTAACAGTAGTATTTAAGAAATCATAAGGATTTTTTAATCCAAATGGATTATCTAATAAAATCATTCCTCCTTTTTGATTTGTACTACAAACATTTCCTAAGACATCATATAGAGGACAATATTCAACACATTCATGAGTTTCAAAAACAAAGAATGGGAATGTTTCTGTACAAGTGAAATTATATAAACATACATCACAATCTTCTCCACAATCATCTTCATCTTTTCCTAAAACTTCTGCTAAATCATAATCATGATAATATGGATAAACGCCACATTTATGTTTCTTCCTATAACAATTTCCATACTTATTAACTTTAAATAATTCATAATAATTACTATCTCTACAAGATGAACAATTCATTAACATAGCATTTCCCCAATAGTCACAAGATTTACATCTGAAATAACAATATGATAATTTATTATATTCATCAATATCAATATAAGTTCTATTAATTTTATTTCCACAATAAAAGTTATTTTCTGGCAATCTAAAAGAATCATTTCTATATTTGCAATTCAAGCATACATTTATTCCATTTTCTAAAATTGCCACTCCCCCTATTCTAAGTGATTCATTATGTTTATATGGGGTAATTCCTTGACAAGTAGTTTTATTGTAACAATGGAATGTCTTAGGTTCTGTTCTTCCGTAGAAATCTTGTTTATAATAGCTTGAATCACATTGGGTACAATTATCTGTATACCAAGGATCACATATATGGCATCCCTCTTTACAACCATGAAGTAAATTACAAGTATCATCAATAATATGATG
>CAMUZC010000208.1 GCA_947165105.1 uncultured Lachnospiraceae bacterium
TACGCGATTTTTTGCATTAATTCATCGCTATTTATTCTTGCATTTTGCATTTTCATAACTCTTTGATTATAGTAATATTCTTCTAAATATTCTTGTTTGTAATGCTCTATTTTTTTCTGATGTTTCTTTAATTTGAATCTATTTCTAAATCTTCTAATATCTCTTTTTTTCATAGATACTACTTTGTTGTTTTTATAAGATACAATTATAAAAGTTCCATATATAACTTGGTCTCCTAGAAATCTATTAAATTCCTCTACATTTGCATTTTTATCTGCAATAATTATTGTATTTTCGTTTAAGTCTATCCTACATAGTTTCTTTCCTACAATAGACTTGATATTTCTTACATCTCCAGGAGTTTTTATAATTTGAACTTCTTTTCCTGGCATTACTAATAAACATTTTATTTTCATATGTATTTTTCCCTCTTTCTTAAAATTAAGAAGATGGAGCAATTTCCATCTTCTATTATAATTATGCTACTTTTAAATATTCATTTTGTTTGTTTCCATCTAGTATTTGTAATTCTTGTGCTTTTTCTACTCTTGCGATTAATACTTGTGTATCATTTGCATATTCCTGTGTAAAGTTATAGTCTGCACAACTTTCACTATCATCAATAAATAACGGAATATTTACTCCTGAAATCTTATTAAACATATTACATATTTCAAGAGATGTTGCAATTGTTTCTGATCTTGATAAATTTTTTAATTCATTATTGTTATAGGTAATTACAAAATCTTCCTTTATTTCTCCACTTTCTTTTAATACCGAATAATACTTTATACCAACTTTCTTTAAATGCTTTGTTGCAAATTTCATTTTTTCTTCGATATAATTTATAAACAATTTTTCTGCTACTTTCTTTGTTTCCTTTAAGTTATCTAGCATTTTGTTATATTCTTTTATCTCTCTTCTAAAGGTTTCTATGTCTTGCTTTGCACCATTTATACTATTTGTTTTTAAGACTATACTTTTATTATGTGTTTCAACTTCTAACTTTTCCTGTTCTAGTTTATTAAGTTTTGCTTGTACTAAGGCAATTTTCTTTGCTTTTTCTACATTTGATTTTCCATCTACTGCGTGTAATTTACATTTAGCAATAGTTAAGTTACCTTTTAGTGTAGATAAAGATTCCTCATATTCCTTTTTTGATGCATTATCACATTCTAGTTCTTTTTTTATTTTGGATAAAGTGGCAAATTTGCTTTTATCCTTTATTTCTTGTTCACAAGTAGGACAGCATGAAACTGGAGCATTATTTATTTTAGAATATAGTTTTGTATTATTAACTATTCTCTTTTGCAATATAACAATTTGTTGTTCCTTTTCCATTATTTGTTTTTCCAAATTATCAACTATTCTTTTCTTATTTTCTAATTCTACATTTGTTGTTAATTCTGTAAGTTCTCTCCTTGCAATTTGTAGTTCATCTTCCTTATCAAATACTTTTTTATCTTCTACTACTTCACTTGCAGTTTTTTCAGCATACTCAATTTTACCTTTATTTTGCTTTATTTTATCCTCATATGTCTTTTTATCTTCATTTAATCCTTTTAAATAATCTGTAATATTTCTTGGCACACCCTCTAATAGTTTCTTTTCACTATTTTCTAGTTTTTCATATACAGTTGATATATCTAGTTTTGGCAAATAACTATCTATTAATTTTTTCTGATCTGCAGGTGCTTTTGTTATAAAATAATTTGGATTAAGTATTGATAAAAACAATTTTTTTTCTTTGTAATACTCTTGTAATCCTCCTGCATCTGTATTCATATTATCTAACAATAAATAATTCTTTTTGTTATCATATTTGTTTTTGTATCTTTCTAGTGTATGTTCAATTCCTTTATTATCAGTAAATTTTAATTGCACATAGCAGTCATCAGATTTTTTATTGCCTAGCCAAACTTTTTCATCTCCTGTTAAATTTGATCCTAAAAATGCCCATACAATAGCATATAGTATATTTGTTTTTCCTTTTGTATTTCCTCCAATTATATTTGTTGTATCATATAATTTTGTTTCAAATTCTTTTTCAAATTTTCTAAATCCTATTGTTTTTATGTAATTTATTTTCATCCTACTTTTCTCCTTCTTTTCATTTTCCTTAAACAATTACCATCAAACCAATCTTCTATTCCATTATCAAGTCTTACATTATAGTCTAAATAATATGTATCCCTTAAAATAACATTTCCTTTTTTGTTCTTATATACCTTTTTAGTAAGCTTACCATAGCCATTTACAACAACTCTTTCATTATTCTTAAATTTATTTTTCATTTTTATTGACATTTCCTGTTAATTAGCATATAATAATTTCAACATTGATAAATCAGTAGTTTATTGCTTTGCATAGGGCTTAAGCTACTGATTTTTTTATGCATTTTTGAACATATTTAATGCTGTTTGTAAATGTTTTATCTCCAGCTTTTACTAAATCTAATATTACCTCTGTGCCAGTATCACAAGTTAATAATTCGTCTTTTAATTGTGGTGGTATAAGTACCTCTGTTATTTCATCTGTTTCATTAACAAAGTTTCCAACTAGATATTCTGTTGGTTTTCCTGCTTTATTCAATATTGTTGTACTTGTATCTACTAGGATATAATAATTTGCAAATTCATTTTCTGTTTTTGTTGTATCTTCTTTTGGTTGTTCT
>CAMUZC010000209.1 GCA_947165105.1 uncultured Lachnospiraceae bacterium
AATATATTAAATAATATAATTTGTTTATGGATTAATTAAACAGATTTCAATAATATAATTTATTAAATATGAAGACAAAAAAATTAATTGTATTCCTTTATTTAGCCTCAATATTATTATCTTCAGTTTTATCTTTAGAAGAAGATAATAATAAGGAAATAACAAATGTAGAAGATTTAATAACTCTAGTAAACTCAAAAGAATTTCAAGATTTTGTTGATCAAGAAGATGACGATAACATTAATCTAAAAAATTCTGCTCTTTTCTCAGGAAATGAATGCCTACTATCAGAAAAAGAAGCAACAAATTTATTAAAATCAGAATATGGAATAACAAATAATTCTCCTGATAAAAGAATTAGATTCATTCTAGGTAAATGTAGTCCAGTTCTTTTAATTCCAGGCATTTATGCTTCAAAATTATTAGTAGAAGTTGAATGCAAAAATTTAGCTCAATATGAAAAAACAACAACTTTAAAAGAAATCAGAGTTTTTTGTGGAGACACAATTTGCAAAGATGAAACAGTTGAAAAAGAAGAACATCCTTTATTTATAGGTTTATTAGATACTGCTTTCACTATTATAGGTTCAGAAAAAACTAAATATAGTTCATGTTTAGGATATTTTATGAATCATTTCCAAAATGAAGAAGAATGCCCTGAAGTAAATAATAAAAGAATATGTAGACATTCTAAATATATCAAAGTTGGATTTTTTGGCGGTACAACAAAAACTGAAGCTAAAGGCAGATGTGGAGTAGAAGGTGTTCAAAATGTAATTCAAAGTGGAATTCAAACCGTTGATAATATTGTTAATATTGGAGCTGCTAAAAGTTATAAAACTATTGCTGATACATTAACAAAAAGAGGATATGAGGATGGATTTTCCTTAGGTGGAGTTCCAAATGATTACAGAAGGTATTTAACAACTAATAATTTTTCAACAAAAGTTTTTAGATCTCAAATTGAGAGACTATATTCAAATACCGGTAAACCAGTTGTTATTTTAGCACATTCATTTGGCAATTTACTAACTTTGACTAATTTAGTTAGAAAAGGAAATGAAGATTTAATTCCAAAAATTAAAAAATTTGTTTCCATTGCCCCTCCATATGCAGGAAGTTCTAAATTATTAGATATATTCCTTCATGGAATGAATGAATGGAATAAAAGCTTTAATATTTTAGGAAAAACAATTACTATAACAAATTATAATATATTCGGGCAAAATATGATGTATTCATCTATCCCTGTTATTACAGAATTAAGACCTTTAGCAATTGCAGCAAAAATATTTACAGATAATATATATAAAGAATTAGGAGAAGCTTTAAAAGAAAGAATTGCCTATGAAAATAAATGTAGAAATACAAACTGTGCAGAAACTACACCTAAATTTGATAAATTATTCAAAGGATATTTCCCAAGTGTTACCGATTCAGAATGTGCTTATGAAAATATAGAAGATACTCCTGATACATTTTCAAATAAATGTTTTACAGAAATTTATAATGTAGGAGAATGTCCAACAATTTTAACCAAAGATTCTTTAGAAACTAACCCATATGGAAATAAAGTAGAAGATTTTTGTGGACAAAAAAGTTCAAAATATTTTTATCAAGGAGAATGTGATAATAATAATGAAAATTGTTTAGATAAAATTTATTCAGAAAAAGGACCCTATGCTTATGATAACACTGAAGCAGTTGATTACTTAATGAATAGATATAATAAAGATTTTGCCAAATCAATAGATGGTCAAAAAATTACAAAAGCTTTCTTTAAAACTAAAGCTGAAGTTAGAGAAGGAAGTAAAAAATCAATTGAACATCATAATAATATTACTCTTATTAAAGATTTACCTGCCCCTCCTGTTGATACAGATTTAGTCTATGCATCATTTGCTTATACTCCTGCTGCTTTTATTCTTTATGATAAAGATTTTACACAAAAGGGAAATGAATATAGTAAAGGAGGAGATGGTACAGTACCAAGTTGGTCTTCTTTATTAACTGGATTAAAATGGATTTATGATAAAAAAGTCGGAAATTTGAAACCTAATTTTAGATTAGTAGAATATTGTTCAAGACTTGCTGATTCTGGACAATATAAATATGACCCTAACAAAGATCAAAAATTTATTGCTTTAGGTTGCTCTTGTATTGATAAAAATAACAAATACAAAAGTTCTTTTGGAGAATGCACACATGCTGCTATGATTAATGATGATGTATTTATAGATTATATTATAAATGTTGTTGATAATCCAATAGAATCAAATGTTGCTACTAATGCCAAAAAAACTGCTATAAATAATTATAATTCAAGAATTAATTTTGATACAAAATGTAATTCTGAACTTAAAAGTATTTTAGAAACTGCGAAATAAATAATTTATGAAAAAATTTGAAAAGTATAATTTAATTTTAAAAAATATATTTTTAGAATTAATATATCTAATATATAATAAGAAAAAAATAATTATTAATCCTTTAGTTACAAATTAGAATTATATTAAAATTAATTTTTTATTAATTTAATTAAATATTTTATAATTTTAATAAAAATTAAAAATACATGTTGGGGATTGGGGATTGGGGATTGGGGATTGGGGATTGGGGATTGATGATAAATTTGTTGCTGTTACTCTTGTAAAAGTGCTACCTCAAGAAAT
>CAMUZC010000210.1 GCA_947165105.1 uncultured Lachnospiraceae bacterium
ATGAAATTTTAATAATTATTTTAATTATTCTTTTTAACCATCTTCATTATTTTTTTTGCTTCTTTATTATCAGTGGTTTCACATGCTATTTCTATTTTTTCTTAGGTTTTTCAAATTTAACTCTTTTAGTGGCAGCACTCTTCCTCCTTTTTCCGTGCTTAAGAGAAGATCTTAATTGTTTTCTACTTCCTGACCTTGCCCGAGTTTGTTTTTTCTGGAAATTCAATTCTTTATCTTGACCTTTATCATCTGTTATTTGAATAGAATTATAAGGACTTTTTCCTTCTTTAGCTGATGTATCTTTAGGACCTGTTTTTATTGGTTCTCTTTTTGATTGATAATTATTTGCTCTAGTATATGTATTTCCATCTGTATTTAACGGTTTTACATTAACTTTTTGATCATTTGTTTTATCATCTGTTTTTACGTTATTTCTATCATTAATCGTTGGTTTTGAATAACTGGTTATATTAGTTGTTCTTTCAGTCCTTCTTTCTACTCTAGTAGTAGTTCCTCTAGTCGAAGTATTTTCATTCTTATTTATTGGTTTTGAATTAGTATTTTGATTATTTTGATTATTTCTTCTTCTGTCAGATATAACAATAGTTCCTTTTAATCCAGTTTCATTCCTTTTCGTAGTATTTATATTACTTGTTTTGTTGTCTTTATCTCGACTATTGTACACATTTTCATTTTTTATTTCTTTTCTTAATTGCCTTTCTCCAGGTTTATTCTCATTCTTATTTACACCTGTATTGTCAACAACATTTTTTGCTTGATAACTGATATTGGTTTTATTTTCATCTTGTAATTTGTTTCTCCTATCTCCGACTTTATTTTGTCCTAAATCCGCAGGAGTGTTTTTATTATCTTTATTTAATGAGCTAACAGTTTTATATTCATAAGTAATTTTCTGTTTGACTAAAGATGGCCTACTATTTGTTGCTCTAGCTTTGTCATTTCCATATGGAACATTTTCTGTACGAGTAGTTAATTTTGTTTGTTTTAAATAAGTAGATACACTTCCATCTTTATTTTTAACTGTTTCAATTACAGGTTTCTCAAATGTTTCTGTAACGCCTTGAGGTCCAATTGTTTGTCCTGGTAATAAAGGTACGATTTTTTCTTCATATCTTTTTACTATATCAACTTTTTGATCTTTTTTATCAAATTGATTGTCGTCTTCTTTATTACCTTTTTTATCTAAATATTTATTTATATCTACATTTGGTTGTTGCCTTTTTTGGGCTGCTCCTCTATCATATGTTGGTTGAGTGTTAATTACATTATTTTGATTGCCTCTTCTAGGAACTACTTGAGTATTGTATGAATTAGTTTTATTTTTATCGGTTGTATTTGTTATTTTATTTTGAGTTAATCGACTATTATTTGCATTATTTTGATTGTTCTCCCTTGAATAGGACATTCTATTTTGAATTTGATTTTGTCTTTTATTAGTGAAAATATTTTGATTTGCCTCATTAGAATAGGATATTCTATTTTGATTTAATCGATTGTTATTTGAAATATTTTGACTTGTATCCTTTGTATAATTTACTCTATTTTGATTTATTTGACTCCTATAAGGAATATTTTGATTTGTATCTTTTGAGTCTGTTGTTCTTCTATTTAATGGATTATAACCTCTTTCACTAGTTAAAGGTTGTTTTGTATTTCTTGTGTTTTCAATTTTTTTCGGCTGATTTATTTCAGTATTTTTTTTATTATTATTAGTATCTTGATAATTATTTTTTCTTCTATTAGTATATTGAATTGTACTATTATTTGTGGTAACTATTTCACCTCTAGTTTTTCTTTCAGGTTGTTTTCTTTCATAATGTGAAGAGTTATTTATATCATAAGTTTTATTTACCTGAGTAAAATATGTTGTAGTTTTATTCGTTTTATCTAAATCAATATCATTACTTTGTGTAGTAATATCCATAGTTTTTTCATTTTGTTTTCCTCTAGTATAAGAAGTTTTATTTTGATTAAGATTAATACCCATTCCAGTTCTACGATTGCGATTCATTCTGTTAATTAAAGCTTGAGCCGGGTTGTTTGTGGTAGGAAAAGCCTGCGCTTGGCTAACTCTTTTGTTCTCATTTCTATTTTGATATGAAGAAGTATTGTCTTCTCTTTTATAAGTAGTGATTCTTTCGTTTTCAGGAATATTCATAATGTTTGTAGTTCTAATAGGTCCAATTTTGTTTGATTCAGTGTTAGATTTTGTATAGGCCTGAGAACCGTGTTGATTGTTCTCATTTGTAATTGTTCTGTATTGGTGTAATTTTGAGTCGTAAACAACTTTGTTTGCTTGCTTTGGCACTTCGTTGTGCTTATTTTTTGATGATGTATTAATAATGTTTGTATTTGTATTTGTATTTGCTTCTGTGTTGAAAGAAGTAGCAGGAACTCTTTTGTAAGAATTTTCAGTATTTATTGTTGAATATTTGGGATTATTATCAGTCATATATGTACTCAAGGATATCCTCTTCTGTTGTTCTTTATTTATTCCATAATTTGCCGACATTACTTTTTCTGAATGAATAATTTTAAAATAATATAGATTATAGATTATATATTAAATAATAATTAATAAACGAAATAATATTTATATTTTTTACATATTTTACAATTTTTTTTTTTATTAATAAATATAATAATAATT
>CAMUZC010000211.1 GCA_947165105.1 uncultured Lachnospiraceae bacterium
ATATGGATATTTTTTGAAATTGTTGCAATTGGATTATATATTGGAACAAGGAATTTATTTTATTTATTAAATTTCTCATACATAGGTACATGTATAGCAATAGGGAGTTATTTATATGGTCACGATGTAAAATATGCAAGAAATGTAGTTCAATTTGCTGTAGGATTATATATGCTTATATATCTTGGAATAATTTCAAGAGAGAATATGCAAATTGAAGGATTTTGGTATTATTTATTTTTAGGTGTATTTGAAGCAGCTGTAATACATTATTTAGTAGCTAAAATAATTGGACCGATATTATTTGGTCGAGGATGGTGTGGTTATGCATGTTGGACTGGGATGATATTGGATTTGCTTCCATATAAAACACCGGAATCTGATAGAAAAAGAATTGGATGGATTAGATATATAACATTTCTATTTTCTTTATCGTTTGTATCATCTTTATTTATTTTTAAAGTTGATAATTTAGAAAATATAATGTTTTGGTCATTCTTAATAGGAAATATTGTTTACTATGTTTTAGGTATATTGTTAGCTTATATATTTAAAGATAATAGAGCATTTTGTAAATATATTTGCCCAATTACAATTTTTTTAAAACCTGCTAGCTATTTTTCGCTATTAAGAGTAAAGTGTGATCATGAGAAATGTATTAAATGTAATAAATGTACAAAAAATTGTCCAATGAACGTAGATATGTTAAATGACTCAAGAAAAAGAAAAAATGGAACAGAATGTATACTGTGTTTTAAATGTATTAAGGAATGCCCTAAAAAAGCATTAAAAATATAAAAACAAACAGCATTATCAAAAAATAATTTGTGATGGCAAAATTGTCAACGTGGCCACAATTTGTCCACATAATAAAAAATATAATATTCCGAGCAAGAAAAGTAATAGAAATTCAAAAATTCTATTGCTTTTTTTATTTTTGAAAAGTATAATAAATATGAAAAGTATAACAAATATAATTAGGAGGTTAAAAAATGGATAAAGACAAGTTTGTAGGAATAAGCAAAGTTGGAGAAAAAGGACAAATTGTAATACCAAAAGAAGCAAGAGATATGTTTGATATTAAACCAGGAGATTCAGTTATTGTACTTTGCGATAAGGTAAGAGGAATAGCTTTACTAAAAGCAGATGCAATAGAAGATTTAACAGATAAAGTATTTCAAAAAGGAGGAATGTAAAATGTTAGCAATAGAAACCAATAAATTAACTAAAAAGTTTAAAGAAAAAACAGCAGTTAATGGAATTAACTTAAAAATAAATGAAGGAGAACTATTTGCTTTACTTGGTACAAATGGTGCAGGAAAAACAACAACAATAAAAATGCTTTCAACATTAATATTACCAACAGAAGGAGAAATCAAAATATTAGGATTAGACATACTAAAAGATAGACAAAAAATAAAAGAAATCTTAAATGTATCGCCACAAGAAACAGCCATTGCACCAAATCTTTCAGTAAAAGAGAATTTAGAGTTTATGGCAGGAGTATATCAAATACCTAATAAAGAAGAGAAAATAGATGAACTTGTAAAATTATTTAAATTAGAAGAAGTTTTAAAACAAAAAGCAAAAACTTTATCTGGTGGATGGCAAAGAAAAGTATCTATTGCGATAGCTCTAATAAATGAGCCTAAAATATTATTTTTAGATGAGCCAACACTAGGACTTGATGTAATTGCAAGAAAAGAATTATGGAATGTTATAGAAAAACTAAAAGGAAAAATAACAATAATTTTAACAACTCATTATATGGAAGAAGCAGAAAACTTATCAGACAGAATTGGAATTATGGCAAAAGGAAATTTAGTAGATGTAGGAACATCTGAAGAACTTATAAAAAAAGCAGGAGCTAAAAACTTTGAAGATGCATTTGTAAAAATTGCAACAGGAGGTGAGCTATAATGAGAACACTAAATTTTGCAAGAAGAAATTTTAAAGAAATAATTAGAGATCCATTAAGTATAATATTTTCTGTGTTACTACCACTATTTTTATTATTTATATTTAAACAAATAAATATTCCGAATGAAAGTTATGAATTACACAACTTTACACCAGGAATTATAGTATTTGGATTTTCATTCATAACATTGTTTACAGCAATGCTCGTAAGTAAAGATAGAACATCATCATTACTTATTAGATTAGGTATAAGTCCTATGAAATCAATAGAATATATATTAGGTTATATGCTATCAATTATTCCACTTATAATAATTCAAAATGTGTTGTTTTTTATACTTGCAATTGTTTTAGGATTAAGTTTTAGTATTAATATTATTTGGGCTATGCTTATTTCAATAGTTGTTGCTATTCTTTTTATAGCAATAGGTATAATAATTGGAAGTTTATTTTCAGAAAAAGCGTCATCAGGAATATCAAGCATAGTAGTACAACTTGTTTGTTTTACAAGTGGAATGTATTTTCCAAGAGAGTTGTTAGGAGATGCATTTTCAAAGATATGTGAATACTTACCATTTGAGTCTTGCGTAACAATAATAAAAGGTATAATGAATAATAATTTAGAAAACATAACAATAAGAAATATAATAGTATTTTTAGTTTATACAATTATTATATTTACAATTTCAATTATTGTTTTTAGAAAGAAAATGATAAGTGATAATAAATAATATAAC
>CAMUZC010000212.1 GCA_947165105.1 uncultured Lachnospiraceae bacterium
CCCCAATCCCCAATCCCCAATCCCCAATCCCCAATCCCCATTACATATTTTTTTATTGTTTTATTAATTAATTTTTTTATTAATTTATTTAATAATAAATAATTAAAAAAACAAAAAAAGAAATGTTTATATTTATTAATTTTAGTTAATAATATTAATTTACATTAAATAATATTAATTAAAAATACTTTATATTTGTTATTTACATATTTGTGTCTTTTATTACCCCATTTAATCGTCTCACTTACTCATTTTGTGATTTCTCTTTACCATTGATTTCCATATTTTACTCCATATCTACTATACCTCTTATTTTTATATTCATACCCATTTTTATACCCATTGTTCTGATATCCTCCTCCACACTTTGAATTGTTGTATTGCATTGCTTTTTCATTAGGATCCCTTATGTATTTCTTCTTTAACGCTTTTTCATATGCTTCCTTTATTATTTCCAGTTCCGTTTTATCTTCTCCGTAGTCAGTGTTTATGTATTTGTATAAGTCTTTATAGGACTTTATCTCTTTCAGTTTTTGTTTTATCTCTTGTACAAACTCATCAACTCCCATATATATCCCATAGGTCTTCTCCAGTTCCTCGATAAATCCTTTTTCTTTTGTTTTCTTCAGAACTGCGAAGGTTATTAGTAGTAGCTGATTTCCTTTTTGTGATTCATATATATAGGCCAATATATCTTCCATACCTTTGTTACCTTCTTTGAGTTTCAGGAGTTCATTTACTTTGAATGCTTCATATACTTCTTCTTTTATATACCTTTCATCCTCTTCAAAGAATTCCTCGAAGTGCATTTTTTCCTTTATTACCTTTTTGATTTTGTCCCTTGACCAATCGCTTACTTCATTATATAGGCTTTTGAAATTCTTCTTAATTCTTTCTTCGGCCATTCTTTTTGCGTATTTCCAGTTATTGTTGTTGTTCCAGAGGTAGTCACTGTCATTAGATATAGTATTTATGAGTTCATCGTATATGTTCAACCTAAGGATTTCCTTGTTGAATATATCTAGATATCTCATTTTGAGTTTTGGATCTGTATGAAACCTCTCTAGATATATTTCATCACTCACTTTTATGCTACTACTTTTTGTTATTTTTGATTTCATGGTTTCTTTACAATCAGGCCCGTGGAAAACCCAGTACATCTGACGGATGAGGAATTCTTCTATGAGGACTTTTTTCATTTTTTTCATTTCAGGAGTGTTCATATCTTTGTTGCTCAAGAAGATCAGAATGAGGAAATCTCCAATGTCCGCAACAATCTTCTTATTTATTTCGAAGTCGTTCATTTTTATGAGATTTATTTTCTTATTCACATATGTTTCATATTCCTCCTTGTATTCTTTGCATAGCCTCTTAAAGAGGAGCACATAATGGAAATAACTGAGTAGGAATGAGGAGGAGATGGCAGATTTTCCACTGAACATCCCTATAATCATTTTGTTGAGGATTATAGGGAATATGTCGAAAACCTGTTCAGGTTTGAAGTCTTCTTCGTTTTTAATTGCTTTGAGGGAGTTGGTAATCTTTTCCTTATTTTTGCAGAAGTGATTCTCATCTACATAAATTGGTAACCAGTTATTGTAGTACTCGTTATTTGCAGCTTTCACTTTATTACTGTTGTTATAGTATTCTCCAATTAGTGATTGTTCACCTTTTGATGTTTGGATTTTATATGCTTCATATGTGAGTAACTGTGGTATTGGATATATCTCTATTTTATCTTTTCCATAGGCTGATTTTGTTTGGATTACAGGATATCCCAAAAGAATTTCTGGATTGTCAATGTAGTTCTCTCTTAGCAAATAACAAGTTAGGTTTTCTTTTATTGTTTGCATTTTTCTGTCGGCTTTTTCATTTTGTATTTCATCTTCATTTTCTTCTGTTTCCATTTTGCTTTCCATGTAATACATCTTTGGGTACGGATTTTCCCATGTATGTATTATTTCTTTTCTTCCTTTTTCATCCTTTAAATAGAAGCTTCTCTTATATTTCTCCATTGATTTCATTAGTTCTTTTATTTCTTTTTCATTTGGGAGACTGCTTTTAGGAATATCTGGATCACTTATGAAGTTTTGCACTTGGAGAAGGACAGTGCTTATTGTATAGGATGGATTCCATCCTGTGTATTGTTCGTTTGTATCCATATGGTAATCATTGTCCAAAAGGTTGATGCAAAACCCTATATATCCACTGTATTGCCAGAAGAGGTGATGGTGATACTCATATTTTCCAATTGTGTGATTTGGGTATATTACTACTTTTGGAGGTTTTATGGGGTATTCATCGGGAATTGTCATCTTTAGTTGGACTTTATAGCCTTTATATATCCCCATCATTAACTCCATGTTAATGACATAGTTCATAGGCTCATCCTCTAATGATGCTATTCCTATTCCTTCGAGTGGGCATTTTTGAAGTTCTTTCATATCGTTGGAAATTCTTTTTAATGCAATAGCTTTATTACTTCTCATTTTTAAATGTTTAATAAATTTTATTTCCCATTATATATTTTGCCAAAAAAAATAAAAATAAAATGGATAATTAATTCCATTTATTTTTAAATATATATAATATATAAATTTATTAATTAATTATTATTTTTTTTATTAAATAAATAT
>CAMUZC010000213.1 GCA_947165105.1 uncultured Lachnospiraceae bacterium
TTTAGTTATTTTTTTTCAATGAATTTTATCTAAACCTCACTATTTTCTTTATTATCTCTATTATATATATTTGCACTATTTTATTTTGATAGTACACATGGCATCCTTATATTGAAAGGTGCATTTAATGTTTTGTGTAATTGGTACATATTATGTGATTTGTGCAAGACTTATGTAATTAACATGATTATGCAAGTTGACTAAAAGGCTTATAATGACAAAAAAATAAATGGAATATTTTATTCAAATTATTTTTGCTATTTAATGTGTTACTAATTTCATTACTAAATTAATGGCATAATTGATGTGACTTACTTGCTTCTTTTTTCCTATAAATATTGTTTGTCCGTCTCAAACATCTTCACATCATTTAGAATTCATACTAAAATTTTAAAATTATTCTCAAAATCTCTCTTTTATTTTATTGAAACACTTTTCTTCTTAACATATTTTTTTCATCACTCTAATTTCAAAAATTGATTCAATTTATGATATTACTCCACTACATGTTGTATATATCCATGTATTTTGTTCAAATTCACATATTCATCCTATGATACCCTCGAGTTCTAACGGCTTATGACAAGATATGTACCAATTACATGTTGGTACATAATTCTTAATTATCATCCAATCAAATTGTAATCAACACATCATCATATTAAGTTAGCCAGTCTTGAGTTTTTTTTCCTATATATAGTCAATTTGTCTTTCATCATTTGTATATGCATCTTCCTTTCGTACAAATTGTTTATAATATCATTTATTTGAAATGCAAATATTTCTACCTCCTGACCAATTCAATTTTATTGATTTCATTATTATCAAATTGATTTAGGCACCTTTTTTTTTCCTTCCGAATTTTGATTCCCTTTTATAGGTTTAGCTGTCGGCTCTGTTAATTTTAGGGTTTTCATCCCCATATATATTTACACCTTTTGAAAAAGTTTGCTTCACGTTTTAATGAATTTCATTATTTTTCTATTAATTTGAAGCGACGTAATTGAAAGACGTTTTGAATCAGATTTCTTCATTCCAAAACTATTTTTTTTGCCACTATTAATAATGAGAGATATGTGAAAGGCATGTCAATGTTTTGTTCTTCCAACGTTGAAGTTGTGCATATAAAAGAGAATTCTTCCTTAAAAAAAACAGAGAATTCTCAAGTATTTTTGGGTAACATATTAGTTGATAGTTCTCAAGATATTATATTTTTATCTTACATTTTTGTGGTGCAAACTATTCATGTATGTTGTAGAACAAGACCGACCCCTGCGAAAATGTAGAAAATTTATTTTAGTTATTTTTTTTCAATGAATTTTATCTAAACCTCACTATTTTCTTTATTATTTTCATTTGCTCCTATTCAAAAGAACTGATTTAATTTATTAAGTTTTTTCGTTTCTATTGTCAATCACTCATTTTCACTAAACATGGCGTTGATATATATTATTTCACATAAATTATTTTAACATCAAATCTCATCCATTCATTTCATTTGATAAATTAGTTCACATGCATCAAATACTCTTTATCACCTAATCAAGCATTCCATTTTTATCTCCCCATATTTATTTATTTCTGCCATCAACACATACTCAAACTTCTTTGTTAATTTTTTTACAAATTGCATGATAAAACACATACTTATGGTTGTTTGAGTCACTCATCAACATCGATAATATTTATTTGCCTTTATTTCATACCCATATTTTTTTATTTATTTTAAAATTATATTAAAAAAAAGACAACAATCTCGGCTAAACTATCAATATCTCTATCCGTATCCTTATCTACATCTACAATCTACATCTACATCTACAATATAAACAAGTGAAACCATTTTCATTCAAAAGTACATGTGGCATGTTATAGTCTCATTCTAATTAATGTCAGGCTAATTAATGCTAGAAAAATTCAAATTTCCATTACATGGTATATGCTTAGCACCTGGTATTTCAGTCTCAACACATACTTCCATATACTGCCTCTATTTTAAGAAATCATTCGATTTATTATTATGATCAAAATGATATCTAGAAATTTAATTGCCTGATATCAAATCAAACAAGAAACTGCCCATAAAAAAATCAAACAAGAAACTATCAACTGCCAATTAATGAAATTAAATTCAAATTATTCAACACTTATAACAGTCCTAAAAAAGAATGTTGACAATTGGTCTAATTCAAGACTATCGTTGAATTGTTTCTCACCTATTAAAATCAAATTAAAACCAAAATAAAATAGTGAAAGGTAATGATTCTTTTTGTCACAAAAAGGAAATAAAATAGCTCAGATCTTTATCTCCCATCCTATTCTCATCACTATTACTATTTTTCAAAAATGGTTTTGAGAACGGTAAGAAGATCAAGAACACCTTTAGTTCCTACAATTTCATCAAATTTTATTGTTGATTGCATCAGACCGTTCCCCTTCATCATGGTTTGTGACCATGGTTTAGGATTTTATTGCTAATAGTTGGATTTTTAGCTGTACAGGAGAAAATAAGAGGGAGAATGTTAGTTATCAAATAATTTGTTGAGAAATTGATTTTGAAGCTGAAGAAAGGCATAAACGAAAGGGATCTTGAATCTTCTCTCATGATTTATATTTTGTTCCAA
>CAMUZC010000214.1 GCA_947165105.1 uncultured Lachnospiraceae bacterium
TCCCCAATCCCCAATCCCCAATCCCCAATCCCCAATCCCCCTTCTTCAAAATTATAGAATTATTAAAACAACAAAAATTAAATATTTAAATTCATTTTAATTATTTAAGAATACCTCATATTATATTAAATTTATTTTTTATTTAAACTATAATTTCTCCATAAATAGCTTTTTTACCTAATTTAGCTCTTTTAGTGATAATATCAAGAGTATCTTTGAAATATTTTTCAGCTTCAGGTAAGAATCCTTGATTAGTATTTTCATTTCTAATAGTACTTACGTGATTTTTAACTACTTCAATTGTATCATCAATATCATCTTTAGCGAAGAAATAGTTATCTCCTTCAGTGGATTCAATGAAGTAAATATATTTATTTATAATAATAATGAAAAGTGGTAAGTTTTCAGGATTAGTCATAGAAAAATCAGCAAATCTTTTAGCCTTATTGATGCATTCTTTTGCTTTTTTGGCATTATTTAAAGTGAAGTATAATTCAGTACAATTAAGCATAGCATGGCATTGATCTGCTCTTTTAACTAAGTTAAGACTTAAAGTTTTAATTTCATCAGCAATTGGTTCAATATTATCAGGGGAAGATAATTTAAATCTAATTAAATTTCCTATCATATTAGATAATAAATTAAGTCTGTCTTTTTGATCACTTTTAATTTCTTTAAATATTTGAATAGCACCGTTTATATAATATTTATATAAATCTAAGAATTTTTCCGGATTTACTTTCATTTGATTTATATTAGCAGCACTAGTTAAGAATAATTTGAGTCCTAATTCAGGATATGCAGTGTTCACCACTTTTATAATTTCATCTATTTTATGATGAATATTAATGATAAATTCAGTGACAGAATCATTATCATTTAATTTATCCATAATTAAAAATTTGATAAATTCTTTATGAATTCCAGTTCCTTCTTCATTTGGATTTACTTTGTCATTATGAGTTTCATTAACTTGTAAAGCTAATCTCAAATAGGCATTAACTAAAGTGGGTAAAGTATATTTAATTCTTCTGGTACCTCCTTTAGCAAATATTGGAACTAAAGTGTCTAATATTTCTTGTAATTTAAATGGATCATTAGTTTTAATGACAAAAAGCATTTTAGCAACAATATTTTGTTCATATTCAAATTGATAGGCATCTACTTCTATAGTATCAGTTGAATCTTCTAAGAGAGTTCTTATATATCCAAGTAAAATTTGGACTTTTTCTCTTGAATCTAATTTTTCTTTTTGGGATAAAGATTCAATAATTCTTAAAGCTAACGAAGTTCTTGAAGAGAAATTTAAAAATACCATAATTTCAGGAATGTAATTAAAATCGAAAATAGATAATTCACTTTCAAGAGGAGCTACTAATAAATTACGTAAAATATTTTCACCGTCTTGAGTTAATTTTCTGTTATAAGCATTTAAAATGAATTTTGTTTTTTCTAAAACTTGATTAACTGTAGTTAATCTTTCATTTGAAGGACAGCATTTTATAGTAAATTTCATCAAAGCTAATTCTAATTCCAAGAATTTATTTGGTTCTTGAATTCCTCCTGGTTGATTAATACTTTGTAAGACAAGTTTGTCAATGTTTGATTTAAGAGGTTCGAAAATTTTTTCAGCAGCTTCAACGATATTTTGAGCATCTGAACCGTTTTCGGATACATATCTTGCTAATTTTTCCATCAAAATAATAAATAATGTTTTAACATCTACATTTTCATCTAATTGGGTTGCAGTTTTAAGAATTTCATCCATACATTGAATATTATATTCATCGGGGAAAGCTTGGATAATACATTCCATTATATATTGTTGGCTTAAGCTATCTCTATTTTCTAATAATATTTCAATTAATTTTGGTAAAATTTTATCTTTATATAAATCTAAGGAAAGCCCTTCTAATGAAGATAATCTATTAATATTTTCTCCGATAAGGATTTTTAAATCTCCTCTTTCTTTATCTCTTAAGACTTTTTCATCTCCAATAGTATTGGCACTAAGTCGAATCCATAATCTCGTCATTTCTTCTAAGTTTTGTAAAATAAAATTAATTGTATCATCTACATTGCAAACTTCAGTATCATATTGATTTCCTTTATCAGGTAATTTATCTTTGATTAACTTCATGAAAAAGTGTCTAGTAAATAATCCTCTAGTTGGGCTTTGAACCCCTTTAATCATACCTAATAAATCTGTTATAATTTCCTTGCATAATTTTGGTTCATTTTCAATGACAACTGAACCAACTGCAATCATTAAATAAAGACGTGGAATGATATTTGAGGCTTGTTGAACTATATCATATAATTTTCTCATTCTTCTACCACGTCTAGCTTCTTCTTTGAAAAAGTTGAGAACATTCAACATTTCATCTAGAATGACAGAATACAGTTGATAATAACTACTAGGTGTTAATTGGGATGATTTTAATTCTAAAAGCATATGAGCAGTTTCACGAAGTGTTGCACGACAATTGTTTCTGTCAATGGCTTGATGGATATGGTAGCCTTGAGCTTTGACTACTTTTAAACTTTCATCTAAAAACTTTTCTTGTTCTTCGTCAATCATTTTGTTTTAAGATAATATATTTTTAATTTTTGTTAAAGA
>CAMUZC010000215.1 GCA_947165105.1 uncultured Lachnospiraceae bacterium
GGCATCCCTCTTTACAACCATGAAGTAAATTACAAGTATCATCAATAATATGATGATACCTTTTTAGTTTTTCAATAAAAGGTATTTCATCTACACATGTTTTATTAAGTTTATATTTTGGGGTTCTATATCTTGTTTTACAATTAACACATTCGCCTAGATTTCTATCTTCTGCTAAACAATAACCACAAGTTTCATTACATCGGTCATGTTCTGGTGTTAATAAAAATGGTTTATAACATTTATCACATTTAGTTTCATTTTTACACTCTTTACACTTGTCTAAACAAGGACAACATTTTGCTCTATCTTCCCTTATTACTTCATAAAAACCATTATTAACACAGTCTCTATGACATGAACCAGGAATTCCATTTCCAAGAGTTTGGTTACACCAGAAATACAAATCTTTTTTACATCTAAAGCATTTGTTATCAAAATTATCTCCTCTTTCATAACATTCATCACAATTTTCATGACAGTGTCTCCATCTCCATAAATATTTTTTATCTTCACCAGCGGATTTATCTAAATATATAGCACTTCCAATAACTGACTCCCAATATTTTTTAGTTTCATTACTTATGCACGTTCTTTCATCATATTCATAATGGAAATAATTAGAGTCATATTTGCATTTTTTACAATTTGTTGTGGGGAAAGGTTTTAATAAGAATTCACCATAGCATGTTGAACAAGATTCATTACAGTCTCTACAATAATGTGGTCTTCCATAACCTTCATTGGCTAAAGTAGGATCTTCTTCTTCATAATAGGCTCCACCTTCTCTACATCCTAAGCAATAGTGGTGTTTGTCATCACCTAATTGAGTACATGATTCACATCTATCTAAACATTTTGGAGTGTTAAAACTAACACTACAAGTTTTTCCTATTATTAATCCATCATATTCGTCATTTCTAGTGGCTGTGTATTCAATGTTATATATTCCAGTTTTTTCTTTTGTGGTAAATCTTAATATAATAGATGGAAGATAATCAATGTTTGATTTTAATGTAGTTCTATTAATAAATCTTGTTATTTCAATATTTGAATAATTTTTGAATCTTATATACACGTCTTCTTTTGCTCTATCAGCAGGATATGGATTATTCAAAAATACTTTTCCATCGAAATCGAGCTCTTTAGCAAAGCCTCTAGGTAATAAAACTGGAATTGTTCTATAATTGTGGCAGTCTGGATAATTCATTATATGGAAGGCAGTAGTTCTTTTAAGATTAGAATCTATTAAAGTATAAAATATACCTAAAGATTGTCCAAATTTAGTAAACATGGGGCTTTTGACATCTTCTGCTTCGAAATTATTGAAATAAAATTCATCAATTTCAACTTTTTCAGGTTTATTTGGATAAATTATGAATCCTCTAAATCTATTATAACTAGTTTCACAGGCCGCATAAATTCTATGAGGAGAAAGTACAGCAATATCAGCATTTTTATGTTCTGGATCATGTTTACCTTTTTCATATAAGCAGTAGGGGTAAAGATATTCATATCTTTTAACAGTAACAAGGAATGGAGCTGTAGTAACTTTTAAATGATAGAAAAATAAATTTCCTCCATGATGTCCTGGCTTGGAACCCCCATTTCCAGTTTGGAATAAAATTAAAGATTCATCTTCATTAAATGGAATAGCTTTTAGGAAATTGAATTCAACATAAAAAGCTTTGATTACTTGGTCACCTTTTTCATTTAAAGTATTACCATTTACTTCAATGTGTTTAATTTTTAATTTGGATACAAAGACATCTTCATAAGAGACATAAACACAATAAACATTATTTTCTTTTTGTTCAAAGCAACTAATATAGTCACTACTTCCTTTGAAAGATAATCCTTCACCACTAGCTAATGTACTTGGATTATATATATTTATATCAGTCACACTTTCACCCCCAAATGTAGTCTTAGGTCCAATGCCTGCAATGAAAACATTTCCATTTTTTAAAGCGACAACTGAAGTTTTTTGGTAAATTCCTTCTTTTCTAACAACAGTTTTAATAGGAGCAGATTTGTCTTTAATGGTAAAAATATTTTCTTTACTTCCCATACTTCCAGCAGTTAACTTATCATGAGATGCAATTAAATAGTAATCGGCATTCACTGGTTGGACTATATGGGCATCTTCTGAATAACTTTTAGAAATGGTATAATTTCCATATATTGATATACCATCTTTTGTGAATTTACTCATGTTTGTTTGTTGGAGATTTCCATATGCAGAAGAAATACAGACTACATTCCCATCTTTTAAGGTGTAGGCTTTTGGAAATTCAGAGTTTTTATCAACTATAGTTTGGAATGTATTTGAATCTGTATTTACTTTTAAAATCGAACTGAGAAATAGAAATAATGATAAAATTAAAAATACACTATTTTGTCCTTTCATTTATTAATTTATTATTTTTAAAATATGAGTCTCTTAATATTTAAAAATATTATTATTTAATATTTTTATTTTTTATTTATTTTTTATATTTTTTATATATTTTTATTTATTTTATTTTAAAATTAAATATAATTAAATTTTATTGAATTAATGTTTTAGTTAATAACATTGGGGATTGGGGATTGGGGGTTGGGGATTGG
>CAMUZC010000216.1 GCA_947165105.1 uncultured Lachnospiraceae bacterium
AAGACACGATTTAAGAGGGCTTGGAAAATTATCAAAAAATCAATCAATGAATAATCCCACATTTAATTTATTTGATAAATTGCAATATAATCCACCAGTATCAGCATGGTATTCTACCAATTTTATAAATGATAATTTAAATAGATTAATTTCCCCAAAAGAAAAAAATTCATATATTTGCAAAATAATTAATGAATTCATTAATTATGAAAATAAAAATGAGCATTTTACTGAAGAAAGTAAAAAAGAAGAAGATGAAGAAAAAAATACAACTAATAATAAAATGTAAAATTTTAAATATACAAAATGTCAAATCCAGCAAACGTAAATGTTATTTGCAGATTTAGACCTATGAATGACTTAGAAAAAACCAGTGGAAACGAGCAAATATGTGATTTTACTTCCCCGACTTCATTAACATTCCATTCTTCCCGTGAAAAAAATGTTTATAGATTTAATTTTGATAGAATATTTCCCCCTTCATCAACACAACAAGACATATATGATTTTGGTGTAAAAGGTATAATAGATAGTGTTTTAGATGGATATAATGGTACAGTTTTAGCCTACGGGCAGACAAGTTCAGGTAAAACATATACAATGCAAGGAGAAATGGATGAAGAAAAAAGACAAGGTATTATACCAAGAATGATTAACCATGTATTTAAACATATATATAAAAATGAAGGAACAGATTTTATGATAAAAGTATCTATGATAGAAATATATCAAGAAAAAATTAGAGATTTATTCGATGTATCTCGTGTTAATTTAAATATCAGAGAAGATTCAATAAAAGGTATTTATGTTGATGGGGCTAGTGAAAGATATGTTGGAGGGCCCAATGATGTATTAAATTTATTAGAAATTGGTAGTGCAAATAGGGCCCAAGCAGCCACAAATATGAACGAGCATTCATCCAGAAGTCATAGTATTTTTATTTTGACAATAAATCAAACAAATAAAGTGGAAGGTTTTTCAAAAGTAGGTAAATTATACCTAGTCGACCTTGCTGGTAGTGAAAAAATTTCAAAAACAGGGGCTACTGGGCATACGTTAGAGGAGGCAAAAATTATAAATAAATCTTTAACTACATTGGGGAGAGTTATTAATAATTTAACAGATGGAAAAAGTACACATATACCTTATAGAGAAAGTAAATTAACAAGGGTATTACAAGAGTCTTTGGGAGGTAATTCTAAAACTTGTTTAATTATTACTTGTTCACCTTCTATTTACAATGAAAGTGAATCTTTGTCAACTTTGAGATTTGGTGAAAGAGCAAAAAAAATAAAGAATAAACCTAAGATAAATAAAGAAATAACAGTCGCAGAATTACAAAAATTAGTCCAACAATTAAAAGACAGTCTAAAAAAAGCTGATGCAAGAATTACTCAATTAGAAAATTATATACGACAAAATGGTCTAAATGTACCAGTGAGTGATTATAAGCAGGAAGAGGATGAAGAAGAAAAAAAGAAAAAAATAGATGATAAAAATAAAGCAAGAGATGAACAAAGAGAAATTAAAGAATTAAAAGAAAAAATAAGTAAAGATAATTTAACATCAGCAGATAGAATTTCAAATATGATATCTATATTAACAAATAATGACGAAGATTTATCCTATGATAATAAAATAGCAATAATAGCAAATTTAAAATATTTAAAAGAATTAGAAGAAAATAACAAAAAAAAAAATCAAAAAAATACAAAAGACCCCGCTACAGCTGCTATGAATGATAGTAATGGATTTGCCATAGTACAAGGTAACTGTATCAAATTTATAAGTAAAATAAAAGAATTCAAAGAAGTTCAAGATAATCCAAATTTGATGAAATTAGTTCATGGATTACAAAACCAAATAAAAGGTATAGCACAAAAAGATATTAATTCTAATGATAAGATAGGAGGTGGTGAACAATCCGACGACTCATTACCAAAAATGAAAAATTATGAAGATAAAGATATACAAACTGAAAAATTGGAGGAAGAATATGATAAAATAAATGAAAAATTCGAAAGGGAAAAACGCGTTTTGAATAAATTAGTTGAAGATAAAACTCAAGAAATTAATAATTTGACAAAAGAAATAGAAGAATTGAGAGAAAAAAATAAAATGATGGAAGATAAAATACCATTTAATGAAAAGAAAGCTTTTGATATGAATATGTTATTAGAAAGTAATTTAAGAGATTTAAGAAAAAAATTGGAAGAATCACAAGTTGAAAGATTAATGTTGGAAGATCAACATGAAATATATATTAAAAGTATGAAAGATAAAAATACACTTATTGCAAATTTAGAAAAAGAAATAATGGAATTAAGAAAAAATCCTGATATTAAATCTAGTCAACCCATGTTAGGAAATATAATTAGGAAAATAGCAGGAGGAAAAAAGAATTAAAATTAATAAATTATTTTTAGTATGTTTCTTTCTTATTTATATAATTAATAATGAATTAATCATTTTAAAATTTAGGAAAAATAATTAATATTTATTTTTTAATCTATTTATTTTAAAAAATTAAAACTTTTAAAATATAATATTTTTACATTAAAATGGGGATTGGGGATTGGGGATTGGGGATTGGGGATTGGGGATTGGGC
>CAMUZC010000217.1 GCA_947165105.1 uncultured Lachnospiraceae bacterium
CCAATCCCCAATCCCCAATCCCCAATCCCCATTAATAATTTTAAATAAACTTAATTAAATATTATATAATTTTTTTTTTTACAAAATAATTTATTTTAATAATTTATTTTATAATAATTAACTGTTTAATCATAATTAAATGTATTATTAAGTTATAAAAAAATATACTTATTTCTTAAACATTCGATGAGATCTAAATTTTTTAACTTTAGCTACTCCATCCCCTCCTTCACTAGTTTCTACTTTAGTAGTAGTTGTGGTTGTTGTGATCTTGCTTCCTTCAGTTTTAGTTTTAGTAACTTTAGTTTCTTCTTTATCAGCACCTCCTTTACCAAATCTAAGTCTAATTGAACCACTTCCACCACCATTACTAGACTCAGTTGTTTTAGTTACAGTAACTTTAGATGTTGTTGTAGTCTTTTCTTCTTTTTTATCACTTTTTCCTTCACTCTTATTTCTATTACCTTTACCTGATTCATTTACACTAATTTGACTAGTAGTTACTGATTCCATTTTACTTTTTTTAGATGATCTATCGCCTCTATTATCTTTTTTTGGGGAATCATTATTTCTAGTAATTTTTAGTTCTTGACCACCTTTTCCAGACTTAGATTCTATAGTTTTAGTTATAGTAATTTTTGTTTCCCCAGATTTTCCTTTTGGATTACCACTCTCAGATTTACCTCGAGTAATTCTTGTTTCTGTAACTTTTGTTGTTGTAGTTGTTGTTTCTCCTGCTTTATTTCTATTATTACTTGCTTGAGATCTAATTCTAGTTGATGTAGAAGTGTCTTCTGCTCCTTTTATATTAATTTTTTTGGATTCGTTTACATTCATTTTTTTTCCTTGCTCTAAATCTTTTTTATTTCTTAAATTATTTGGAAGTGGAATAATTTTAGTTCCACCTTGTTGATTATTATTATAATTTTCATATGTCATTTTAAGAGGTTTTCTCTCTGTTTTAATAACATTATTTTTTCTTGGGGAAACTTGAACTTGTTTTACTGGGATTTTACCCGTTTCATCTATTTCATGTCTAACAGTATTTGGGATATTAGGGTTAAATGAAAAATTATATCTATGAATTATTTTAGCACCAACTGGTAAACTTTCAACGGTAGGCAAATCTCTAGTAGTATTTTTAATTACTTTTATATTATGATTAAATTCAGTTTGAAGTATATTCTTTGCATTTGGGTCATTATTATATACCATTCTTATTTTATTTTTTCTTTGAATGACATCAGTTTTTCTCACATTTAATACATATTCTTTTTTAGGAATTTTTCCAGTTTCATCAATTGAAATTCTTGAAATATTATTTCTAAATTCAGATTCTTGAGGAATTGATGATAATGGTCTTTTTTTGTCATTTTTTAAATTGTCTTTATTTGGTAAGGCATTATTACCTCTTAAAGTAGGAGTTGATTTTTGTGCAATTAAAGATCTTTGATTTGTTGTAGTATTTTTATTTGATTCATTTTTATTATTAATTCTTGAGGTTGATTGACTTGATACTACTTTTTTATCATTTCCACCTCTTGAGTTATTGGTAATTGTGGTAGTTGTTTTAGTAGTTGTTACTTGATTTTGAGTATTACCTCCTGTCCTTGCTGGACTTTTTTGATTTGAAGTAGTAGTTTTAGTGGTTGTTTTAGTAGAAGTAAGTTCTGCTTTTGTTCCGGTTTTTCTGGATGAATTTCCTCCTTCTTTTGTAGTCGTTGTTTTAACTACTTCTTTATTTCCTGGACTATTTCTTTGAGTTCTTGATGTTTTAGTTGTTGTTGTTGTAGTTGTTACTTCATTTTTTCCTCTACTTCTATCATTTCCTTGATTTATACTACTTATATTCGTTGTTGTTGTAATTTCTGTAGTTTTTGTAATTTTTGAAGTACTTCTACCTTTTTGATTTGATGAATTATTATTTGAAACAAATTTATTTGCTCTTAAACTAGATGTATTTTCTGATCCATTTGATATTTCTATTTTAGTTATAGTTTGTTTTGATTGGGTAATTTTACCTTCACCACTGTCATTTTTGCTTTCTCCATTTTGTCTACTGATAGATAATTTTCCTGCTGAACTTGATTCTCTTCCGGCGCCATTAATTTTTATTTTTTTTAATTCTGTAACTTGTTCTGTTGATGATTCTCCTCCTGATTTTCCTCCTTTTTGAGTTCTTATTTCTTTTTTTATGCTTAGAACTTGTTCACCTGAATCCATTGAAAGATCACCTTTTCCAAATCTACTAAATTTTTGACCACTTTTAAGATATTTTCTTCTGAGTGAGGACATACCTCCTTCTATGGCTATTTCTTCTCCTTTATTGACTTCGTTAGTTCCTTTTGGCATTATTAGTTTAATTTTTATATTAAGATTAATAAAAAAACTTTATATAAATATAATTTAATTATTATTTTAGTAAATTAAGAATAATATTTATTTTTTCAATTATTATTGAAATAATTATTATTTTAATTTAATAATTATTTTTAAAATATTATTTAAATATAATTAATTGTATTTAAAAATAAAATAATACATTGGGATTGGGGATTGGGGATTGGGGATTGGGGATTGGGGATTGGGCCCAATCC
>CAMUZC010000218.1 GCA_947165105.1 uncultured Lachnospiraceae bacterium
AAAAATAAATAAATAATTATCTATATCACAAACCCAAAAAAAATATTTCATATTAAAAATGAGATTCCAATTTGTACTTTTGTTATCCTTAGCCATATATGCCATATCCTTAGCTCCAGAAGTTGCTGCAGATAAAAATGTAGACACAATTACATATTCCAATCCAACTTTAGTCTTCGATAAATCAACATTAGTCGTAGATAAAAAGGAAGTTAAATTCGATGATAAAATAACCTCAAAACAAGTCGTGGATGAAATGGGATTCGGATGGAATTTAGGAAATACTTTTGATGCCTTTAATGGTGAAAAACAAAATCAAGGTTTAGATAGCGAAACATGTTGGGGTGTATCAAAAACTACTGAAGAAAGTATTGAAGGACTATATACCAAAGGAATTAGAACTATAAGAATTCCAGTAACATGGCATAATCATATCATAGATAATAGTTATACAATTGATCCAGAATGGATGAATAGAGTAAAAACTGTCGTTGATTGGAGTATTAGTAAAGGATTATATGTTATACTAAATACTCATCATGATAATGCTGAATATAGTGTAGACCCAATAAAATATGGAAAAGGATATTATCCATTAAGAAAAGATTTAGCTGAATCAGCCCAATTTATATATAATATCTGGTCACAAATTGCCTCTGCTTTTAATAATGGATATGATCATCATTTAATTTTTGAAGGTTTAAATGAACCTCGTCCAATGGGTACTGATTGTGAATGGACTTACAAAAAAGGAGACCCACTTTGTGAAGAAGCTTCCTCTATTTTAAATGAATTTAATAGAATTATTTTAAAAGCAATTAGAGAAAGCGGAGGAAATAATGAAAAAAGATTTTATATGGCTACACCCCTCGCTGCAGCATATGGTGCAGCTGTCACTTCTGATTTTATTTTACCAGGAGATTCTAAATATAATCCCAAAAATTCTAAAGTATTATTAAGTGTGCATATGTATTTACCATATAACTTTGCCATGAATGCAGATATGTCTTTCGTTAAATTTGAAGATGCTTATAAAAATGAACTTGTTGGAGATTTCAAAACTTTATTTGAAAATTTTGTTTTAAAAGGACATCATGTTGTTATTGGTGAAATGGGTACTACTAATAAAAATAATACTGAAGCAAGAGTTGAATGGGCTAAAGTATTTATAGAAAATTCAAGAAAATATCAAATGTCTGCTTGTTATTGGGATAATGAATATTTTGATAATACAAAAAGTGCAGGTGAAGTCTTTGGTATGTATCACAGAAAAGATTTAACTTGGGAAAATGAAGTAATAATTGATACTTATGTAGAATATTCTTCTACTGAATTTATTGATGTTCCAAGAGAAGAATTTAAACCAAGTTTATTAGAAACTCCAATGGAATTCAATGATTGGTCTTTGAACTTCCCCATAGGTATGGGTGTATTTAGTTCTTTCAACTCTTATTCTTATCTTTGTTTCACTACCGAAGACCCCGAAAGCTTCGTTCCAGAATATCGTAGCATGATTTTATTCTTAGGGGACTGGAGCGAAAGACTCAATATTACAAAAGAAGAAATGGATGGAGCTAATTTCTATGAATTAGGTTCAATTTCAATCAAAAGTGGAAAAAATGATGTAAAAATAACCTTAAATGAAAAAAATATGAAACTTGCAAAAGAAAGAGGATTGATAATAATAGGATATGGATTCACTGTTTCTAAGCTTTTTATTTCAGGACCAAAATTAGCAGGATTTGAACCCATGGAATTAACTAAAGACAAAGACAAAGAACAAACAGTCAAATTATATTTCAGTGAAGCTGCAACAGTTTTAGAAAATAATATTAAATTCGAAAATAATTACCATGACTTAAACAAAAATGTCAAATGCCAATTATCCAAAGAAGATGATAAAATAATTGAATGCACTGGCTTATTCGATTTCACTGGAGAATATAGAATTACTGATGATAAAGGAGTTTATTTAACTTCAATTTCACTTAATATTGTTCCTGCTGAAGGAGAACGTTATGATATTAATAATTTACTTGAAGTAAAAGTTAATTTAGATGATTTATTCATGACACCTACTTTACATTTCCCTTCAGCTCTTTTAGCTGATGTTAAAAAAGAATCAATACTTGTTATTGAAACTAATGATTATCTTAGAATACCAAGCTATAGAAATATGTTTTTATTAAGAGGAGAAACTTCTAGTGTTATTAGATTTAATGCTAATGATCTTAATGCTCCTATTTGTCCTGATGGAGGAATTGCTGTTCCTGAAGGAAAAAATGAAATTAGAATTAGTTTGAGTGATGTTTGTGAAGATTTCTTAAATAATGGATTTAGTCTTAAAGGATATGGATTTGCTGTAACTGCTGTTTATCTTGATTAAACAAATAATAAAATAAATTAAATCAATTATATAACGAATATTGAGTAAATTATTAAACTTTTAAGGTGAATATTTATATATTTTTCAATTATTTTTTAATTTTTTTATTTACAAAATAAAATATATTTTTATTATTGATAATCCTATAATTATTAATTTAATAGGGGGATTGGGGATTGGGGATTGGGGATTGGGGATTGGGGAT
>CAMUZC010000219.1 GCA_947165105.1 uncultured Lachnospiraceae bacterium
TATCAAATTAAATAAATAATAAAAATATTATTATTTTTAGTTTTATTAAAATCATTATTAAATAATTTTTTAAAAATTAAATGAAATTTAAACAATAAATAAGTTCAATTAAATAAAACATTTACCATTTATTGAGGAATAACTTCATATACTTCAATTTCTCTAACATTAAAAGCTCTTTCTCCTCCTGTTAATTCATAATCTTCTTCAGTATTGAAATTTAATCCTTTTTCAAAAGTAGTTCCACCCTTGGTGAAAGCATTATCATAAATTCTAATTTGACATCCGAGGAATATGGGACCAAATTTAGGATAACATCCGATTGCATCTTCTCCGGGAATATTTTCATAAATTTGCATTTTATCTAAACTGAAAACAAAAGCATCTTCATCTTTTTTTTCTATACAATCTCCATCCCAACTACAACTTGTATATCCACCGAATCTTTTTCCTTTATCAGTTTCAACTAATACTAAAGTACTTCTTGCATCATCACATTTACTATGAAAAGCTGAAGCCTTATCTGAATCAGCGGTGGCTTTATATAATAAATTCAAAGTTAATTTTTGATTCAACTTATTAATTTTTCTTGTAATCAATTCTAATTCATCAGTATTATGAATGATATCACCTTTTACACATATTTGTTGTGGTTTATCTTCGAAAAATAATTGTTTACTGTCCATTCCGGTGTTTCTCATACGAGTTTCTGTAACTTTATGGAATTCTAAAAGTTTACTCTGATCTACTGTTTGATTAAGTCTATTGGTTTCTCTTAAATTTCTAATTTCTTGTTCATATTGCGTTTTTATATTTTCTAATTCATTTAATTTTCTTCTCAAATTATCATCATCATCATTTTTTAATTTACTTAATTCTTCTATTTGTTGTTTTAATATACCAATTTGGCCAACTTGTGATCTTAAATTATTTAATTCACCCAATTGTGATTTAGCATTATTTAATTCAGCTACTTTTGCTCTTAATGAATTTAATTCTCCTAATTGTTGTTTCATTGCATTCATTTGGCCTACTTGTGCTCTCAAATTATTCAATTCTCCCAATTGTGATTTTGCCCTCTCCAATTCAGCAACTTTAGCCCTTAAGGAATTTAATTCGCCCAATTGAGATTTTAACGCGTCCATTTCAGCGGCTTTTCTCCTTAAAGGATCTAATTCGGATAATTGACTTCGTAATACTCGGACTTCAGCTGCATCATTTCTTAAATTATTTAATTCTGATAATTGCTGTTTTATAGCTCTATTTTCAGCTCTTAATGAATTTACTTCACTTGCTGCTTTTTCTCTTTCCATTAATTCAAGTTTTGTTTTATATGAATTCATTTCACCTGTTAAAGCATTTATTTTATCCTGGAGTAATTGATGTTCATTTTTTAATGCATCTGTATCTCCGGCTAATTTGTCTAGTCTTTCATCAGGAATAACTTGTTCGTTATTTACATTTGTAGTAGTGGTTGTTGTTGTTGTTTCGACAGAGGTAACATTACCTATAGTGGGTTCGAGTGGCTCCACAGATGTTACATATGATTTTTCATATGTTTCAGTTGGTTGGTTGAATATATTTGTAGTCTCATAAGTTTCAGTAGTTGTTTGATAATTTGGTAAATATTGATTATTATTATCTACTGTATATGGTGTTGTTGTTGTTGTATCATATTCATTATATTGAGCGGTAGTTCCTTCTACGACCCCGGTATAATCTGGGACATCGGCCGTATATGTGGTGGTTGTATCTATACCCGTGGTGGCGAATTGAGAAGTCAAATCATCGACTCCAGTGGTATAAGTTGTTGCATCTTCTTGATTATAATTATAATCAGTTGTGTAGGCATTTGTAGTATCATATTGAGTTGTGTCATATCCGGTATTAATATCAGTATTATAAGTTGTATTATCAACTGTATTATATTCTGAATAATATTGATTTGTATCTTGAACGACAGGCTGTTCATAAACTGGGGTTTGATATCCCCCATCATAAGTTGTTGTTGTAGTTGTAGTATTAGTTGTTTGAATATATTGTGATTGTAGGTCTCCTGAAGGAATTTCTACATTTATATTTTCTTGAGTTGTAACATAAAAATTAATTTTTAATATGTCACCCTCTTCTGATACTCCAACTTTTTGAACTTTTAATGCGTTATCTAAGCGGTCTAATGCATCTTGTAGACTTATAACATCACTAAATGTTTGATCTAGTCTTTTTATATCATCTACTGCAAAATTTCGAGAAAAACTTAAGTTTGGATTTAAAGTACTTTTACAAGTTATTTTTATGGCCTCTCCAACAGTACTTATTGTTAAAATATATTCTTTATTTCCCTGAGTTAGTTTATATGTATTAATATGAGATTCCATTTTTATCTGAATAATTATATTTTAAATTCATTTCGTTAATTAGATTTATTATTTTTATTTTCTAAAATAATAAAAATATTAATTTAATTAATAAAATTTATTTTTTTATTAATAATTATTAATTAATAAAAAATAAATATTTTAAATTTTATTTATAATTTGAATTAAATTGGGGATTGGGGATTGGGGATTGGGGATTG
>CAMUZC010000220.1 GCA_947165105.1 uncultured Lachnospiraceae bacterium
ATTTATAAATTTCAAGATAAAAATGTAATATTATTATCAAATAAAAATGTATGTTTTTAATCAATAACTATAAATCCCTTAAGGGATTCGCGACCTATTCACTTTTCCTTTCTATGAAATCTCCTTCATTATATAAATGCTGTAATCTATAAGATTTACCTTTTATAGTAACTATATGGGCATGATGTAGTATTCTATCTAATATTGCATTTGCTATTACTACATCGCCAAACACTTCATCCCATTGCGAGAAGTTAATGTTAGTTGTAATAATAGTGCTATATTTTTCATACCTTTTATCAATAAGCTGAAAGAATAACTTTGAATCCTCTTTTGAAATAGGTAAGTATCCTAATTCATCTATGATAAGAAGTTTATAACTTGTCAGCTTTTTTAATTTATCCTGAAGTCTATCTTCAAGCTTAGCTTTATGAAGTGATGCTATTAAATCTGAACACTTCATAAAATATGTTGATTGTCTGTTTTGGGCAGCTGTAACGCCTATAGCTGTTGCTAGATGTGTTTTACCCACTCCACTATTACCAAAGAAAACTATGTTTTCCATATTCTCAATAAATCTTAATGAATTAAAGTCATCGATTTGAGCTTTATTGATTGTGGGCTGATACTCAAAATCAAAGTCTAATAAAGTCTTTATTTTAGGAAACCCTGCCATCTTTACAGCGTGATTCATAAGATTTTCTCTTTTCTTTTCCATTTGAGCTTCTGTAAAATATAAGAAGCCATCTATAAATGATAATTTATTTAGTGAGACATAATCTATTGTTTTATCTAATACATCAATTGATTCTTTACTTTTTAAAAATCTTAAATTATCTAATATTTTATTATAAGTACTATTAACCATATATTTCTCCAATTAAATCTAAATTCTTTTTTGCCATATCTTTTATCTCATCATCACTTTTACCTTTAAAGTTAAGCGATAATATTTGTTTATAATGATCAGATTCATAATTTAATTTTTTATCAGAAATATTATGTAACGCTATTAATTTTGTGTTAGAATATATGTGCAGTTTAAAATCATGAATCTGGTATTTTACGGTTTGATTCAAATACTTTGGTGGTACAGAGTATTGATTGCCTTTATATGTTATCATTGAGGCTGAATTAACTTTTACAGTTATGGTTTTAATTTTATATTGGTTCCTTATCGTTTCGTGTGGTAGCGGCTTTAAGGAACCTTTTTCTTTTTCAAATTCTTTTACAGGTATTTTCCCTGTTCCTTGATTAATTGAACAATTAATTCTTGAGTTAATTTCAGCTAGTTTCTCATTTAATTCTACATAAGATAATATGCCACTATATGCTCTCAATTCATCTAATACTTTCATAGGTGATTCAACTTTAGCTTTTGTTTCAGGTGATGCAGCTACACATGGCCTTACTTTAAATCCCATATCTTTAGCGAATGCTTCAAATTTGGAATTTAATTTTCCTTCGCTATAAAGTGTTCTTGCATCATCCATGACTGTTGACATATTATCTGTTAATATCTCGTCTGGAATTCCACCAAATTCTTCAAATGACTCAACTAAATAATTCATCAATATATCTTGGGTTTTATGCGTTGATAATTTATATATCCTGCATCTAGAATAAGATAGAATAAGGACCAATATGTTTATTTTAATTACTTCACCTGTGTCTTTTAAAACAAATTCAATTGATTCTTTCCAATCTAATTGAGCTTGCTTGCCCATACCAGTTTCATATCTTATTACAGGTATATTACTTGCATTAGATTGCTTATCTTTCTTGAAATAATCATCAAATTCTTTATGTTTAGCTATATAATGCCTAAACGTAGGTTCTGGAATTCTAAAATTATAATTGTCATATAAATACTGATAAAGTACTCTACGATAATAAAATGTTTGCGTCTTTGAATTTAATAATTCTTTAATAATTTCATAATACCTATCTATCGATGATTTTTTACTTCGAATTGTAGGCTTCTCATATCCGTTTAGATATTTATCTACAGTTCTTGGATCAACTCCTAGATTTCTGGCTATTTGAGCTTTATTAATCTTTAAACCATTATTATCCATAAAATATTTTAGTTTCTTTAGATCTGTTAATTTATTGATTTCAATATCAATAATTGTTTTAGTTTTAATTACCATATTACGTGCACCTCTAATATGATAATTATAACAAACCTACATTCTTATATGATAATTTTCCTACATTTCAATATTATCATTTATAATTTCATATTATTGACCACTTTCTATATTTATATTTTACCATTTTTCATATACTTTAACAATCGATTAGACCTATCGTTTTTTTTATAGCGAGCTATCGTTTTTTATTAATCCTTCAAATACACAATAAAATCTTTTCTATCTCATAAATTTAATGTTTTTTGTATCATAATGGTTCATTCAACATATCAAAATTGGAATTTAAACCCTTATTAAAGTATGAAAAAAGGCTTGATAACGAGTATCAAACCTATGCTTCTTAAATGGTGGAGCATTCCTTACTTATACCGATTCACCAATATTAAGCGTATCCAGCGC
>CAMUZC010000221.1 GCA_947165105.1 uncultured Lachnospiraceae bacterium
TTTGATTTATATTGTTTCAGTGTTCTTTATGATAATTCTTAATGCATTTGCATTATTCAAAGCGAAAATTATAACAGCATTGTGCGCAATATTTGTAAAAATACCATTAATTATTTTGATAACAAATAAATTTAATTAAACCTAATTTAAAAAACTTGAAAGTTTTTTCTTATAATAATAATTAATTATATAAAAAAATATTTATACAAAATCTAAAATAGAAAATTAATTTAATATAAAACTATGGCAGATAGAAGTAAAAAAAAAAAGAAAAGTCAACAATCTTATATTCAAAATGGAGACAAAATGCCTACTTCTGGAGGTGGAACCGAAGCAAACGACCCTTATAAAAAATATAAAGATTTCAAATGGCAAAACCCAGACCAATTTAGAAATGGACCAGTAGGTGATGATACTAGAAAATGTAGAGATTGCATTTGTTGCATAATTTTCATATTATTATTCCTACTCTGTATATTTATAGGATATCTTGGATTTACAAAAGGACAACCAACAGCATTTTTATATGCATATGATGAAGAGGGAAATGCCTGTGGGCATTCAGAAGGATATGAAGATTACCCTTATTTATATTTTTACTCTGTTATTTCAGGACTTTCAAGATTTGATACAGATAAATTGATAAATGGAGTATGTGTTAAAAAATGTCCTAATGATAAAAAATCTAAAATGAATAGAAATCAACCTATTTATTTAGATTGCAAGAGTACAACAAATAATTCAGATTGTTCAGTAACATATATAAATTATTATGAATCAAAGCCAATACTAGAAAAAATTTGTTTCCCTAAATCAAATGATGAAATAGAATATGATAATGAAACTCAAATCAAGATAAAAATATATGACCCAAATTCTGGAGAAACTTTTGATAAAGTAGTGAATAAAATAGATACTAAAACAGATGAAGCAGACTCCGACAAAGTATATATTTTAGCTTCAGCAATAGATAGTCGTAGTGATACATCTGAAGCATCAGCCAAATTAATAAATTTATCATTTTTCAGTCAAAAATTCGCAAGTTGGATTGGAGATCTTAATGTAACAAAATATGCCATTGCTGGTTCTATATTATGGAGTTTTCTTGTATGTATGATTTTTATTCTATTTTTAAGACTGTGTGCTGGATTTATAACATTTTTAATTATTGCTTTAATTCAAGCTGGATTAATCGTATTGGCTGTATACTTTAAATATACAGTAAATGATGAAAAAGAACAAGATGATTCAACTTACCAATTAACAATGAATATATTTTTTTATATATTTGTAGGTCTTTCTTGTCTTTGGTTTATTTTTATTATGATAATGTGTAACAGAATAAGATTAGCTGTAAGTTTGATTCAAGTAACTTGCAAATATATCACGAAAAATTGTTGTATTTTATTTGTCCCATTGTTTTTCTTCATTTTATTAGTTATATGGATAGCCTATTGGATTGTTATGTTAGTTTTCCTATATGCATCAGGTGATTTTGATAAAGAAGGTTCTAAAATAATAGCATCATTTAAAATGGATGACAATTTAATTTATGCCTTTTGGTACCATATATTTACCTTATTTTATATAACAGCTGTAATTTCAGCCTATTCACAATTTGTTTATGCATCTAGTTCTTGTATTTGGTATTTTACAAGTGAAAAAGGAACTGAAGATCATCCAATTGCAAAATCTTTTTATCGTGGTATAAGATATCATTTCGGTTCTCTATGTTTTGGAGCTGCAATTGTGGCTATTATTCGATTTATAATGTTCTTCCTTGAATTTGTAAAAAAAAAAATAGAAACTACCACAGGAAAAAATCAATCCAAATGTTTTAAATGTATAATATCTTGTTTACAATGTTGTTTAGGATGCTGTGCTAAATGTATGGAATTTGTTAATAAGCATGCCTATATTCAAATAGCATTAAAAGGAGATAGTTTCTGTACTGCGGCATGGGAAGGTTTCGGTTTAGTCATAAGAAATCTTGGACGTTTTAGCGTTTTCTCTATGCTTGGATGGATCTTATCACTTTTTGGAACTATTTTTATTACTGTTGTTAGTGCAATAATTGGATATTTTGTAATTACTAAAGTCGATTATTTCAGTGCAGAATTAAATTCTTGTGTTTTACCTGTTTGTGCTTTTGGATTGATTGGATTTATTTTAGGACATGTTACTATGAGCATATTTAGTGTTAGTGGAGATGCTTTGATTCATTCCTTCTTACTTGATGAAGAAATTAACAAGGGATTACCTAAAGCTTTCCCTGAATTACAAAAATTCATGAGTGAAGAAAGATAATTATTCGATTGAATTTATAAATATTATTATTATTATTTTAATTTATATAATGATAAATAATTCATTATAGTATTTGTCAGATTATTTTATTGATTTCTTTTATATCAATTTAATTATTATTTATAATTATAATAATTTTATAAATTTAATTAATTTATTTTTTTGATAAAAATTAATTATCATCAAAAAATTGGGGATTGGGGATTGGGGATTGGGGATTGGGGATTGGGGATTGGGG
>CAMUZC010000222.1 GCA_947165105.1 uncultured Lachnospiraceae bacterium
CAGGGGACTGAAAATCCCCGTGTCAGTGGTTCGATTCCACTTCGAGCCACCATAAAAACCCATAGCATTTGCTATGGGTTTTTTCTATTTTAAATGTGGAACTATAATAAAAAAACGCACCCTAATGGAAGGTGCGCTTTTGAAAACCTCTCTGTATATGACAGAAGGAATAGCCTTAACTAAGATTAGCTATTTTTGTTTGTCTTTCAATTGCTTCAATCTCTTCACTGGCTTTGCTAGCCCAGTCTTCAAATCCAAGTCTTTTCATCTTAGTAATAACTTCTTTTGGACCTTTCTTTCCCAGATGCAGTACTTTATTAAGCTCCTTTCCATTATATTTAAGAATATCTGCAACAGTATTACAACCAGCTCTCTTCATACAGTTGAATGTACGAACAGAAAAGTCCAGATCTTCAATAGTGATGTTTCTTGAATTTCTCGTTTCAACATTAAAAGCAACACCATATCCAATAAGATCCTCAAGATGTTTGCTCACGTTTTCGTTAGGAGACTTTGAAAGTTCATTAAGTCTACCAAGTGAAATTGCTAGATTAACAAGGTCATCATCTACAATATATTTCTGTATTGATTTAACCTCATCTAATAGTCTTTTTTCACCTGCAAAATAAACTTCGAGCTTTCCAGTGATAATCAGTGCTTCAAACTTATTCATAGTTTTACCTCCTGCATACCTGCATATATAGTTTTCAATGTACATATTCATTTGAATATGTGGCGAGGCTCTCCCGCCTATACTATAGATTATAGCATATTATGTTAATTTTTTCAACAAAACGCCTTTTAATACTATATTTTTATTTTAGAATAATTTTTCGATTAGATTGATTCAATTCAGTAATTTTTTCTTTTCTATCAGAAATTATAATATATTCATGTTTGTTATCAAACTTAATTTCAATAGATTTACTATAATTACTATTAGTATTCTCATTTATAATGAAACTTGCGTTACAAGAATTAATAGTTTCAAATGTTGTAATAAATCCAATACCAGTACCACCTTCATTTGTATGAGTTGAAGCAGGTTGTAAACCTAAATTAAGTAAAGTATTAATTTCGAAAGGAATACCACTATCAAATATGCATAATTCATAAGCTTCATCTTTTATACCAAATATGACCATAATACTTTTGTAATCATTTGAGCTATGATCAATAGCAATAATGGCGTTTCTAATTAAATCTCCAAGTAAGGTTTCTAGCTGACTTTTTGATATATAGTTTTCTAAGATGAAGTTTAGGTCGCAATCGACCTTCAAAATAAATTCTATATTATTTTTCTCACATTCAGATTGCATATATGAAAGCATATCATCAATTTCTACAATGTTTGTTTTTACTAAAGTAGGTAGTGATTTTGTTTTGATTGAATACTCATTAGATAAGCTATTTATTCTATCTAAAATATTTGCATATTCTTCACCGAATTCAGTACTATTTAAAGCCGTTTGTTGTTTCATTAAATCATCTAGCTTTTTGTTTAAAGCTTCTTGTCTGTGATAAAATTCGTGATTTGATTTTACTAGTTTTTGTTTTTCGTTTATTGCTGTTTGTAATTTTTGTTTTGTTTCAGATAATTCATTTTCGTAATCTTTTAGGGCTTGAGTTTGTAGTTTTTGTTTGTGGTAGTATGTTATAACTTTCTGTATTATTATAATTGTTGCAATAGTGAAAAATGCAATAGCATAAGTTAAATGCTTAGGAGATAACGAGTCAAAAAATCCTAGAAAGAAATACATAAATATAATTATAGTACTAGTAACTAGTATTATTATGTCGAAAAAGTCACTATTATATTTGTTTTTTATGAATGGTAAGCCATATTTTATTCTTTTTATATTAAATAATCCAAAAGTTAATAATACTGTTAGCGATGCAGTAAGCAAAACAAAAATACAATTTATTAAATTAGAATTTTCTATTTTAAAAATTAAAAGTATTCCGAAAACTATAATATACGATAATGTTGATAATGCGTAAGAAATTGCAATTGATATTATTTCGATTATTATAGAGTTTGAAAATTTTTGCTTAGTAATATTACTAAGTATTATCACATATAAAAGATAAATAATTAACATTCGTTCATGCTTTTGAAGATTATATTGTAATAAACATTGTAATATAGTTAGAGTTAGAGAAGAAAATAATAAAACTAATTTCTTCCATGGTTTAATATTTTGAATATTTGGAATTTTAATAAAACATATTCCTATAGAAAAATATATACTGAAATGCTTAACAAAGATATCAAATAAATCATAATTCATATAAACTCTCCTTTTTTTATTTAATTATAGCCTAAAATAAAAAAACAATCAAACACATTGTATTCATTTGAAAACAGTATGTTTGATTGTCGCTAGAGTTTTAATATGCAGGGTTATTATTAGAGTTTAGTCCACCAACGAAGGTGCTCCCAGAATTCGTCCCAAGACATATATCTCACTCCTTTATAAAATATTTGCACCAGATTTAGTGCTTATATAAA
>CAMUZC010000223.1 GCA_947165105.1 uncultured Lachnospiraceae bacterium
AATTACTCATTAAATATAATTAATTATTTTAATAAATAAAAATTAATATAAATAATTTAAAATTATTAAATTAATAAATTTATGTTATTTTTATAATAAAAAGCAAATATGATTTCAGGAAAATTAAAATCAGCCACACCAATTGATATAATTTCCCAAATTAAAAATTACATCATAAGTAATTACGATGCATCAAGTTTCACCCCATCTGTAGAAAAATTTTTAGGGGAAGTCCAACAAAACCGTAATGTCATTTCAGATCTTGGAGATGTAAAACAAAACTTAGATAGTCTTAAATCTAACCGTCAAATATGTATGCAATATATCACTCAACTTAATTTACTCAAATCAAAAATGTCCTTCGGTAAAGAAAAGATTGCTGTTCATTTAAATTTTACATGGAAAGATACACTTAAAAACAGTAATTGTAGTTCAATGAACATAAATTTTGAATTATATAATGTTATGTTCAATTTAGCTACAATTTATTTAAATATAGCTAGAATAGAAAGTGTAGAAGCAGCTAATGATGATTCTAGACTTAAAGAAGCTATAAAATCCTATCAATATGCCGCTGGATTTTTTGATAGAATTAAAAACGAAGCATCTCAATCTATTCCTGAAAAAGAAATCCCAAATGATTTAAAAGCTAATTATATGACTTATTGTTCTTGTTTATGCATTGCTTATGCTCAAAAAAATTTAATTACAGTTGCTGAAAATAAAAAAACTAGTCCTAATTTATTAGCCCAATTATGCAAAGGTGTTGAAGATATGTATAAAAACGCACAATTAATTGCTAAAGAAAAACCTCTTTGTAAACTATTAGGAGATCAATATTTATATTATATTAACAATAGAGTTAATTACCATGAAGCTTTGACTTATTCTAAATTAAGAGATGAAGCTCTTGCAAACTTTAATAAAAAAGGGGAAGGGTATGGTATCTGTATTACATATCAAGGAGCCCTTGTTCAATGTCTTACTAATAATGATAAAGAAATAAAAAAAATAAAAGTTCCTTTACCTAAAGATACTTTGATTTTAGCAAAAGAACAACAAAATGGTTCTGAAATGTTAGATAAAAATAAAGTTTATAGAAATCCATGTCCTGATTTAGCCAATTTACCAAAAGCTATGCAAAAAATAATGGCAAATCCAGCCATTCCACCAGATTACAAAGATAATGTAGAAGATTCTAGAGAATTAGATGCTTTAATTCCTAGAGAAGTTAGACAAATGATTGAACAATATAAAGGAAAGATGATGGATTTTATTGCACAAAACTTAAATCAATACGAAAATGAAGACACTGTTACCCAATTCTTAAATTCATTAGGTTTACCAGCATCATTAGAAACTGTCCTTAGTTCCAGTAGTATCAGTGACTCACTTTGGAGAAATATTTCTGAAGTTCAAAGTAGAGGAGGAACAATGTATTTAAATAATATGATGGGAACATTACAAAAAATGCCAGGAGAAATAAAAAATAGAATTGAACAATCATCTAATTTATTAAAAAATGAAGATTCTGAAGATCAAAAATTAAGAGCTCAATATGGTACTAAGTGGAATAGAAGGCAAAGCTCTGATTTAAATGGCAATTATATACGTACCTTAGAAGATTATAAAGGAAAATTAAATCAAGCCATGGGATGTGATCAAAGTACTATAAATGATATACAAAATAATTTAAAATATTTTGAACTATTATCTTTACCAAGAGAAACTTTAGATCAAAGAATTCCACATAGAATAGATCCTAATTCAATTAAAACATGTAAAGAAGCAGAAGATTTAAGAAAAGAAATGGATTTATTAGAAGCAGAAAAAAATAAAGCAATGGAAATCATTTCCAGAATTTTTGCTTCTTTAAATGATGATAATGTTGCTGCTCAATTTATTCAAGTTATACAAAAAAAAACTACAGAAAATAATATTTTAGATCAAAATAAAGGCCAATATATGACAATGTTTAATGAATTAGGTGTGGTTAGTAATAATATAAAAAATATAAAAGTAAATGTACAAAATAAAAATGAAATTTTCATGAGAGTAAGAAATGATAAATTTAAACCAGATCCTGCTAATGAACAATTCTTTAGAGATTTAGATAATTATGTACAATTATTCAGAACAAAAGAAAATCAATTGCAACAAGGATTAAATTTCTATAAGAAATTCGACCAAAAAATGAATGAATTAAATAGAAATATTACAGATTTCTTAATGGCAAGAGATTTGGATAAAAATGAACTTATTAGATATATTTCTGTTGGAGGTGGACAAGGAGGTGGATATCAAGAAAATAAAGATTATGACCAAGACAGAGGATTTAATGGATTCTGGGACTTTACTAAAAATGCCGTAAATTCTGTTGCTGGATTCATTGGAAATAATATATATAATAATAAAGGTAATGATTCATATAATAATAATAATAGAGGAGGGAACCAAAATAAACCTCCTGAAGTCATTCCTCCTTCTCCTCAATTTAATAACAACAATCAA
>CAMUZC010000224.1 GCA_947165105.1 uncultured Lachnospiraceae bacterium
AATAATAATAATAAAAAATTAATTATAATTATTAATTATTTTTATTAAATTTATTATTTTTAACTCCATTAATTTAAGTTTATAATTAATTGTTAACCTTATAAATAATATAATTAAACTTTAAATAATTTATTAATTTTCAACTAAATCACCATCTTTGAAAGTAGCTTTATATGATCCTTGTCCATCAAAAATCATTCCTTCTCCATTCATATCATCATTTTTAAATGGTCCTTCCCATCTAATTCCATCTTTCCAAGTAAATACACCTTGTCCTTCTCTTAGTCCGTTCACGAAAGTACCTTCGAATTTTTCTCCTCCTTCATAATTATAAACTCCTTTTCCATCTCTCACACCATTTTTATATTCTCCTTCGAAAACTAATTTACCCTTTTTATCAAATACTTTTCCTCTAACGAATTGGAATCCTTTATCCCAATATCCAATATAAGTAATACCTTCTCTAGCGAAAACATATGCCCCTCTACCAAATCTGATACCGTAGTCAGCTTCACCCATATACATATTTCTATTTCTTTCAATAATACTTAAATCAAATTGTTCATCAGTTAATGGTTGTAATTTTCTTAATTCTTCAACAATTAAAGGATATTTATTCTTATATTTATCCAAAAATAGATTCCAATGATCTAAAACAGGGAATTTCTGATTTTGTGAGATTTCAGCTAATGAAAATGATGGATTAGAGGTTACGGGTTTTAATATTGAAGGATCAGCTGTGTAAAATTTGTCCAAATTTGGTTTAGCCTCAATTTTTGGTGGTTCAGTGGATCCTTTGAGTACAGTTACTTCAACTCCTAAATTAAGACAATGTTTTCCGTATTTGTATCTTTTTATACCTAGAATAATCTCGTAATCATTGAAACCTATGGTTAATTCTACATCGGGTTTTTCATGGGGAGGTAAAATTAGGAATCCATGGGTAGCAGATGAATCGACTTTCCATACTTGATATATATTATTTAATGGATTGATTACCATTTGATATCCGATACCACTATTATCAAATGAATTATCTACAGCATAAAAGAAGTCATCTGGTTTAATTTTGTCTTTATTTTTTTCTTTTAAACATTTATAAATAACATTTCTAATTAAATCGAAATTATTATCATCTCCGACAGTATCTACCTTAATTTTTGCAGCTGAGCTGAATTTAACAGTCATATGATCAGCTGCAATTTTTTCATTAGGATCAGTTGTTTTATAAGCCCATACTAAATATAATCCTGGTTTTAAAGTTGTTGTAATTTCTAAATCTTCGTTATTTTCGTATTTAGATACAACACTTTTTATGTCTTTATTAGCTGGGTCATATTCGGCGATTACTAAACTTGTAGGATGTGAAATAGTTCTCAATTCACGGTGGAAATGCCAATTATTTTCTAGAACTGAAACCGTAACGGATCCTTCGCTTTCCACGCAAAGGTTAAATACTTTAGGTAAGGCTAATTGAGCTGCTTCATATCTGAACTCAGTGCTTAATGCATCAGTTAACATATGGCATACGTCTGTCCTCAAAAATAATTGATAAAAATCATCTAAAGACATCCAAAATTCTCCATCACTTAATTCTAATTTATTTTTATCAATTTTAGATTTTAAAGCTTCTGTCCATAATGGACTTTTTGGACTGTAATTTCCTGACCAATTTGATTCATCTTCAGCATCTCTTATTTTTATTAAATATTCACATTTATTGTCAACTTCGACTTTTTCGGTAGTTTCTACGATATATGTCTGAAAAGTATATAATCCTTTGTCTTCAATCTCTTTACCATCTTTTGATAAAGTAAAAGCCAATCCTTTATTTTTAGATAATTCATCAAATAGTTGTTCTTTAGTGACATTAGGATGTACTAATTCATCACAACTAAATCCAGTTAAAGCTTTGAATAAGTCACCTGGCCATAGATTTACTATATTTAAATAACCTCCATTCACTTTTGCCCAAGCCTTTTCTATTAATACAGGCCAAATTTGGAAGTTTGAAGGTCTTGTGAAATAATAGACGTTAGTTCCTCTGATGCATGGGAAATAATCATCAATTGTAATTGTTTGAAAAGCTCCATCTACATATAACTGAACTTGATACATACCCTGTGGATTATAATCTTTAGATACAATAACTTTAGTTAAAAGAGATGGATAATATTTTGCTATAGCTGATAAAACACAATAAAAATATGGAAGGGATACTCGGCCAAATTTTACACATTCCATATTTATTGTATCTTCGAATATAGCTGGTTGAGCCACGATATCTACAATTCTTTTCCATTCTACTTCAGAATCTTTGATTATTTTGTTCCTTGATTCCATGGGATCTAAATATAACCCGTTCTTATTTCTCCCCATAAGAGAATTTTCATTAGGAGGAAAATCTTTATCTACATAGGAAGCATTTGACATTGTGATTTTTTATATATTTATTTTTTATTATTATTATTAATTAATGATTTTTTGAATTATTATTATTATTATTAGT